>CAYTQG010000131.1:0-1728 GCA_964439965.1 uncultured Proteiniphilum sp. | reverse complement strand
AAATGGCCTGAGCGAATGGGAGAGTTGGCAGGGCAACCGAATTACTTTATAGAGAAAATTCTTAATTCACTACCCGACACCAATAACTACTTTCCTTTCATTTGCACCAACTGCAAAAATAAAGGAATGAGCATGTTATTAGATACTGAGTTAGTTATGAATGATAAAGAATATTTTTGCAATAAATGTGGATATTCATCAGGGATTGAAGACTTCGATATCGAACTTAAAGAGAATTATATTGGAAGTTTTGCGCCAAAACGTCATACCATCCGAGAGGACAAAACCAATCGTTGGAAGGCAGGCAATGATATCCACTTCGTAATTAACAACCGAACTAAAGATAGATTTCAGTTTGCACCAGTAGTCAAGTGTAGGAGTGTACAGCAAATTGAAATAATCTATTATACTGAGCAAAAATGCTATTTATCACACATAAGTATGATGGCAAATATAAAAATTAGACGTGCAGATGTATATGTAGATGATCAATGGCTTGACCATTATGAAGTGGAAAATTTAGCAATTAACGATGGCTTCCCATCGATTGTAGCTTTCTTCGACTTTTTCAATACAGATTTTAATGGCAAGATAATTCACTGGACAGACTTAGAATATTAATAATATGAATACATCAATTATAATGGCTCAGGAGTATTGGGCCAACACACAGCGATCAATCGCTCGTAGAACAGGAGGAATGGGTGTGAATGAGCATAAAATAAATAATATATCACTATACAATTGTGATAATAAAGAGTTAATGAGAAATCTTGAAGATGGTAGTGTAGATGTAATTCTCACGGACCCACCATATTTATATCTCAAAAATCAAAAACTAGAGCGTGAGTTTGATGAAGTTCTATTCTTTAAAGAGTGTGCAAGAATATTGTCAGATAATGGCTTCTTGGTGTTCTTTGGACGTGGTGTAAGTTTTCACAGATGGAATGTTATTGTAGATGAAATAAAGTGCCAATATGGCAGATATTTGCATATATCAGAAATGGAAAAAGATATTGATTATAAAGATGTGTTTAATTTCAAAGAGGAGATTGTGTGGGATAAATCATACTCAACAAGCCCTTTAACACCCATAAGTAGGCATCATGAGTTAGTCTCTGTTTTTACAAAAGGCGATGGTAAAATAAACAAAACAAAAGTGCCTTATTTGGAGATGAAGCATCATGATATTGATAGTATCGTACAAGATTTGAAGAGATTGACAAGTGGCTTAAAAAACACACAATCACTAAATGATATTTCAGAGTTTTTAAATAATGGAATAAAAACACAAAGCCTTCCAGCAGTAAAAAGCAAATATAAGGTTGTAGCAGACACCCTACATAGGAGTCCAGACAAATCTCTAACGACACTTGCGTCTATGGTAGATGGGAATAATGAAAAATCAATTATTAAAGTCGCTCGTGAACACTATACCGCTATTCACCCAACACAAAAGCCAGTACGCTTATTGGAACGCCTTTTAGCACTTGTTATCCCTCAAGATAAGGAGTCTAAAGATATAGTAGTAGCAGACTTCTTTGGTGGCTCATTCAGTACAATGGAGGCAACATATAATATGGGCATGAAAGGCATTAGTTGCGAGATTGATAAAGAGTATTTTGATTCAGGTAAAGAAAGGCTGTTTAATTCAATGCAACAAATGAAGTTGTTTTAATGCAAAAGCCGACCTACCCTTACGTCAGGAAAAATTATTCATTGGACTGA
>CAYTQG010000130.1:0-1965 GCA_964439965.1 uncultured Proteiniphilum sp. | reverse complement strand
TTTGTGTTATATCACTTCCGATGCATTTGCTCAGTTATTGCACCGATATCAATTGTTCTAAATCTCTCTTATTACCTTACACGGATTTCCGTAGGCAAGCACATTGCTAGGAATTGATTTTGTGACAACGCTTCCAGCCCCTATCGTAACATTATCACCAATCGTAACCCCCGGCATGATGATGCTTCCACCACCAATCCACACATTATTTCCTATTGTTACGGGCATTGTTTTGGAGATTGCAAACGAAAAATCTACATTTACACTTTTGTTAAACCTCTCTTTGGCACTAAGCGGATGAAAAACAGTGTAAATATGCACACCAGGTGCAATCAGCGCATTGTCACCAATAGTTATTTGGTTGCAATCTAAAAACACGCAGTTCATATTAATTTCACAATTATCTCCCAGAGAGATGAACTTTCCATAATCAACAAAAAACGGTGCCGTTATCTGTGTGTGTTCACCTCTAACACCCAGTAGTTGATCCAAGATTTCTAATTGTTCACTCTTGTTTGAGTAGTCAAGGTTGTTGTAGCGCTGCATTAGGTTCTTCCCACGAGTCCACAGCTCCATCAATTCGGGGTCTCCGCAATCATACAATTCGCCAGCCAACATTTTTTCTTTTTCAGTCATAACATCAATTGTTTAATTATTTGCTCTCAATCAACTCTTTGCTAACGCTTATATATCAATAAGTAGAGCATCATACACACAAATATACAAATCTTTGCTAGCTCACCAACAAGTTCTAAGCAATATCCAGCCACTTATCACCATCATTCCCGATTATTTTGCTATTTTTGTGATACCATTATGCCGAAAATGCATCATGGCATCAATCACCTATAAACACACAAAAGAATATGAGAAAAGCAACCGTTTTGATAGTAACGCTACTGATGGCGATGTCCATTTGCGCACAGCAAGCACTATGGGGAGGAGAAAGCATTGTTTCGCCCGAAATTAATGACGACAACACAGTCACATTTCGAATAAAAGCACCCAAGGCAATAAAGGTGCAAGTTCAGGGCGATTTTCTGCAAGCGCCCGGCTATGCCGACCTAGCAGAAGGCGAGGATGGAGTGTGGAGCTATACCACACCGCAGGCACTCCCATCCGAGTTGTACAACTACACTTTTATTGTTGATGGAATGCGAATGCTCGACCCAGCCAATATATTTATTATTCGCGATGTATCCACCATTACCAACTATTTCATCATCCGCGGCACGCCAGGCGATTTGTATAGCATAAACGATGTGTCGCACGGCACCCTCACGCATCGCTGGTACGATAGCCCCACCATTGGCGAGCAGCGACGAGTAACCATCTACACCCCTAATGGATACGAAAATAGTAGGCAAAGCTACCCCGTTTTTTATCTTCTTCACGGATCGGGAGGCGATGAGGAGGCGTGGATAACTTTGGGCAGAACGGTGCAAATACTCGACAATCTGATAGCACAAGGCAAGGCAAAGCCCATGATTGTAGTGATGCCAAACGGACACACTCAAAATGTGGCAGCAGCCGATCAGTCGCCCCGCAGCTACACCCCCGCTATGGGAGGCGGACCACGAAAGCCCACGGCAAGCATGGAAGATAGCTTTGGCGACATCATCAAGTTTGTAGAAAGTAATTATAGAGTAAAGAAAAATAAATCCAATCGCGCCATTGCCGGCCTATCCATGGGCGGAATGCACTCGGCAAGCATTTCGGCACAATACCCCAATATGTTTAACTATGTGGGAGTGTTTTCGGCACCACCCATTGCCGTGTTCAGAACAAGCAGCGAAAGCGATGTTGAAAAGGATGTTGATAACTTTGTTGATAAACTGCGCATACAGCAAAAAAATGGCTTCTCGCTTTACTGGATAGCCTGTGGCGATACCGATTTTCTTTATCAATACGTTGTTGATAGTATGAAAACGATGGACGAAATAGGTTTCAACTACACCTATCGCG
>CAYTQG010000129.1:0-1972 GCA_964439965.1 uncultured Proteiniphilum sp. | reverse complement strand
CGCAAAAGGAGCTTGCTAATAGAATGGATGTTTCGCCACAGCAAGTATCAAAGATAGTGAGCGGCAAAGAAAATCTAACTATAGAGTCGCAAATTAAACTGCAAGCCATATTAGATATACCACTTGATTAAATAGCAATTATACTCCTTGCTAAAAACAAATAGCTACTACAAGATTAGTGATCAACAATATCATAAACAGTGTTTGAATAACATTTGAATACCATTTAGTGAATAGCCAAACATAAAAGTGGGTTGGTAGATGGTTGGTAGAAACAGGTAACACGGAAGTCAATACATTTAAAAAACCTACAATCTTTACCACCGTAAAGATTTAATTATTGAGTCCCTATCACCAGTAATAAAGGGGGAGATTAACTTATATCGTTTATAAAAGATTACCGGTGCAACTATATTTGTTAGACCAAAGATGGTGGCGGAGATTCAAATCAAATCATATAATATCATCCAGCGTCATCAATTTGCTTTCGATATCATAGTTGGCTAAAGCTTTCTTGCGAAGTGCTTCAACCTTTTGAGAAAATAGTTCGGGCTTGAAATTCTTAGATTGTCTTTTGACTTCTATCACCAATGCTCGTTTTTGTTCGGCATAAATGGCTACAATATCAATTTCGTCTTGGTTGTCACTACCCTTACCTTGCCACCACGACCCAATGTTTGAGAATTTTTTGCTTTCGATAAGCTGTTGACGAAAATATTGTTCAAGTGCTAATCCCGAAAAGGTGTTGTAGTCTTTCTTGATAATATCAGCAAGATGCTCGTAGTTTTGTATCTCAATATATTGCTGATACTTGATAAAATAACGGAACCAGAAAAGAAGGAATTGATCGGATATCTCATATCTGACAGTTTTGGAGTTTGGTTTTGAGAATATTGGTCGCTTTTTTTGAATCAGGTCATAATCTTCTTCCAAACGCTTTAACTGACCACCCAAACTTATACCTCCCAGCGCTGCTTCCATCTCTTGCAAAGTGTTTCTTCCATTGGATATTGCAGATAGAATAGAAAAATAATTACCATACTGTTTGCCAAATTCCTGAATGAGTAGTGCATGTCCTTCAGTAAGAAATGGGGAGTCGGGTTTCAACATAAAATCAACCATTCTATTCATGTCGGTGCAACCTCTATCCATTAATTGTTCGATATATTTTGGAACTCCACCAGTGAAAGTGTAAAGGGCAAGTAAATCATCGGGGGTATAATCACTCTTATGATCTTCTAAAATCTCTTTTAGTACATCTGTAGTAAATGGAGTTAGCTTCATAATTGCATCAGCCCTACCATAAAGAGGCTCCTTTACATCTTTAAATATTTTGTTCATAAGAGTATATACCGAGCCACTAACAATAAGATTGACATGAGTGTTTTTTCGATATCTATCCCATGTGTTTTGCATTAGACTATATATTTCGGGATTGATATAATAGAACTCTTGAAATTCATCAATCACTAAATCATACTTCATACGGGCTCCCAAGTCCATTAAGAAATGAAATAGCTCGGAAAATGTATTTACTTCGGGAACATAAATATTTAGAGATTGTCTAATTTCGGTAGTAAATCTACTACATAAATCTGCTTCATTGCTTCTGCTTACGAAAAGGTAAACAGTGGGCAAACCCTCACAGCTTTTGTATATCAGACTGGTTTTCCCAATACGTCTTCGTCCAGTAAGTACCGTTAGTTGAGAGTGTACGCTAAACGATATTTGTCTAACCTTATTTAGTGATTCAAGTTCCTTTTCTCTATTATAAAACTTCATATGTATAGTATTTTAAAGATACAACAATCTTTACGGTCGTAAAGTTTACGGCGGTAAAGATCATAGCTTAAACTTATTGAGCAATTAGGATTGGGCATTGGGGGCTAATAGTATAAAGATGCAACAGATAAACAGTTAATCATTTCTTATACCCCAACAACCTTAGTGCATTAAATACAACCACCAGGGT
>CAYTQG010000128.1:0-2008 GCA_964439965.1 uncultured Proteiniphilum sp. | reverse complement strand
TTTTTTTGAATTACAATATATACTATTTATCTATAAACTGCTACTACGCCCGAAACTCCGGCTAGTTTCATTTCGAATGCGTGCTTAATTTCGTTTGTTTGAGAATCGAATATCACAACATCTTGCCCCATGCCGGATAGGTATAAATCGGTGGAGCCGTTGATAACATCTATATGATATTCCATTAGCATAGGAATTTTGACACTCTTGAGGTCTAAATCAAGTGTGGATGTGTTATTGGTTGTCAAATCATACTTATATGTGTTGCCATCAAATGTATCCCAATCGAAAAAGCAGCTGTAAACATTATTGTTTAAATACGCTATATCGCCACCATACATATTGTTGATTTTGGTGATAGATGCATCTTTGGTGGATAGGCTATATACTTCGAAATCGGGGTAGTTGGTGTTGAAGAAAAGTTTGTCGTCGCCAACTGATACTATGCCTGTAGGGTTCATAGCGGTGGTGATTACGTTGGTTTCTTTCATTGTTTTGATGTCAACAACGGATATCTTATTGTCTTCGCCTTGTCCGGAGTTGCACACATATAGGTTGCCATTGTGATATGCTAATCCTTCTGCAAGCTCTCCGCTAAGAGTGGCATGGGCATCTAAAGTGAGTGATGCAGTATCCAGACGTACAACTTCGTTGGAATAGCTACTGATGTAGGCTTTTCCTTCTTCAAAAACAATCTTTCGGGGCTTAGCGGTTTTTCCCGATGCGTCGGTAAAGTGAATTCGTTTTATCGATTTTCCATCTTTTGGGTTGATAACTTCGATGTAGGCTTCACCTTCGGGGGTATCGTCGCCAAAACCTGGTCCGCTAACCAAACAATACATTTTGCTTCCATATTGTTTTAGTTCGTTGGCAGTGTCGCCAAGCTTTTTGCCATTTATCACTTCAAATTGTTTGGTTTTAAGCTCATCGTTGAGCGCGTCGTACCATCCAATTTCGGAGTTGTTTTGACCCGCATAGCCCTCGCTCAAAATCCAATAGCCCACTAATTCTGGTTTTTTATCTTGATTGATAATTAGTGTGATGGATTTTTCGCCATATGTGGATAGGATGATTGTGGCTGTGCGAGGTTCGTATGTATCGTTGGCAGTTACACTAATTGTTACTTCTTTGATACCACTGTCATACTCTGCAGATCTTGTGGTGCTAACTTCAATGTCTTTAACAGTAACGTTTATCCATTCTGGCAAGTCGCCAATTGTCCATTTTTCATTACTGTCGATGACAAATGCATGCTCTCCCACTTCGTGTGTAAATGATAGTTCGGTTGTTTCTAAGGTGCTTGTAAATATTGTTTCGTAATCATCTTTACATGATGCAAACGCAATCAAAACCATTAGCACTGTAATTAATCTAAATCTTTTCATCTCGTTTTTTTATTATTTAATTAAATTTCCAACACAAAATGAGCACACGATGAGCGTGATATTTGCTTTAGGAGTAAGATTGAAGTTACCTAAAATCATCTCTAACGCCTACACATAAAACGATATGAAATACAATGACCAAAGAAGTCAGATGTCTCAAAAAGTATTTATTCCCTCGTGTCCATACTCATTATAATAGGTTTGGCAGGTCTTCTGACTTACTCGTCCAATGTGCATTCCTTCCCGTTTTATTAGAAACTAAAACAGTGGATTATTGGGTAATTTACACAAGGATTCAGATCGAGCTTACAGCAGCGGGTCTGTTCAGGATTTGCACCTGATTCCCTTTTCACCACACATTTCGAAGCAATGTGAAATGTGTGACACCAAAACTGAGTGCAAAGATAGATAATAAATCTTTACCGCCGTAAAGATTACGGACGTAAAGATTATAACTTAAATTATTGAGCTCCCTATCATCAGTAAGTTCCATTGCAATCAATCGTTACGGGCACTGGGAGCTAATAGTATAAAGATGCACCAGTTAAACAATTAATCAATTAAACATTTAATCATTTCTTATACCCCAACAACCTTAGTGCATTAAATACAACCACCAGGGT
>CAYTQG010000127.1:0-2141 GCA_964439965.1 uncultured Proteiniphilum sp. | reverse complement strand
AGCGTTACAAACCTACTACCAATTATTGCACCAGATGAGTGCTGGCATGCAGCATCGAAGGTGGTTTTGTTGGAAATGCCAAAGCCTATAAGTCGCGGATTGCGCAGGCTCATGGCATTGATGCGCTCGAAGTATCGCAGGTTGTCATCGCCAAAGGTGTTGCGTGCGCCAGTTACCGAGGCCGACGAAACCATATAGATAAAACCACCACTGTTTTTGTCTATCATACGTATGCGTTCGTCGGATGTTTCGGGGGTTATCAACATTATCATATGCAGGCCGTGAGCATCGGCTATGTGTTTATATTCTTTGATGTACTGGTCGTACGGGAGGTCGGGAATGATGATGCCATCAATGCCACAGCGCTGTGCATGGATGCAAAAGTTTTCGAATCCGAACTGCATTATGGGGTTAAGGTAGCCCATCATCACAAGAGGTATCGACACATCTTGGCGAATGTTGATAAGTTGTTGAAAAAGCACTTTTAGGCTCATTCCATTCTTCAGGGCTTGATTTGCCGAGGCTTGTATCACTGCCCCATCAGCCATGGGATCGCTAAAAGGTATGCCTATTTCTATTAGGTCAACTCCGTTTTCTTCGAGTTCTTTTATCACCGTGGTGGTATCGTCAAGCTGTGGATATCCGGCGGTGAAGTATATCGATAATATATCTTTGGTTTTGCTTTCGAAAAGCTTATCTATTCTATTCATTGTCTTATTTGATTTATAAATTGTTGCACTAAGGCTACGTTTTTGATGCCTGGTTGGGTTTCGAAGCGACTGTTGATATCTACTCCCACCAGTTGCGGATGATTGATTTTGAGAATACTCTGGGCATCGTCAACCGATATTCCTCCACTTAGCAAAAATGGGGTATCGCCATGATAATCAGCCAGTATATGCCAATCGAACTTATTACCAGAACCTCCGTATCCTTTGGTTTGGGTGTCGAACAGTAGGTATCGACAAGCCTGTTGATAACTTTTTGATAATGCCGTGGGGAACTTGTCTTTCACCTGAAGGGCTTTCATCACAGTTAGCTCCGCTTCTTGTAGCTCGGCGCACTCGTCGGGAGTTTCGCTACCATGCAGTTGCACAATATCTAATTGATACTGCTCGCTTATGGAACGTATTGTATCGGTAGCTTCGTTCACAAACACTCCTACCCTTTTTGCTTTGGTGGGTAGATAGAAGGGTTTGGTGTCAACAAATCTTGGCGATTTGGGATAAAATATAAAACCCATCCAGTTGGCACCCATATTTTCTATTGCCTCTATGTTTTGCGGATCTCGCATTCCGCACACTTTCACTAACATTAGCCTATTACTTGTTCTAAAAACTCCTCAAGAGCTTTGCCAGGATTGTCTGTTTTCATAAAGTTTTCGCCAATCAGAAAGCCACGGTAGCCTGACTTTCGCAATGCTATAATGTCTTCGGGGTTTGATATACCACTTTCCGACACCCAGATAGCCTCTTTGGGTAGTTTTAATGCCATTTGGTGCGACTTCTCTATATCGGTATCAAACGTACCAAGGTTGCGATTGTTGATGCCTATGATGTCGTGTTGGGGCAAAATGTAATCCAGCTCTTCTTCATGATGAAGCTCCAACAGCACACTTAATCCTATATCTTGAGCTATTTTTGTGTATCGCTCTACCTCCTCTTTGGTAAGGGCGGCGGCTATTAACAAAATGGCGCTTGCACCTAATAATCGTGCTTTATAGATTTGATATTCATCTATTATAAAGTCTTTTTTTAGCACTGGCACACTCACATTTTCTGCCACTATCACCAAGTCGTCCATAATACCGCCAAAGTTGGGGCTCTCGGTTAGCACAGATATTGCTGCTGCTCCCGATTTTGCATATGCTACGCCCACCACATCTGCAATTGCACCTTTATTTATCCATTTCTTGCTGGGCGATCGGCGCTTAAACTCGGCTATTATTCCCGAGTCGGAGAACCTTAATGCCTCCGCAAGCGAGTAGATGGGCAGAGGGCAATCTTGCACTTGCTGCTCTAGTTTTTTGATACTTACTAAGCTTTTGTAGATATCAATTTCTTTACGTCTTTGCTTAACAATTTTTCCTAAGATATCGCTCATTTTTATTTATGATTTATGATTTTAAAGTTCTGATTTAT
>CAYTQG010000126.1:0-2154 GCA_964439965.1 uncultured Proteiniphilum sp. | reverse complement strand
TTCAGCGCGTAGAGGTGTTGCGTGGTGCGCAGGGCACTCTCTACGGACGTAATGCTATTGGTGGTATTGTAAATATATATACCCTATCGCCACTTACACATCAGGGCACATCTCTTATGCTTAATGGTGGTAGCTATGGGGAGTTTGGTAGCAGCTTTTCACACTACAACAAATTGTCGGACAAATTTGGTGCTTCGGCTTCTGCTTACTACAAGCGCAATGATGGCTATTTCAAAAACAGCTATATGAATAAGCGTGTGGATGGCACTGAGAATATTGGAGCTAAGGTGAAGCTTGAATGGGAGATATCGCCGAAGTTTAAGGCTTTATACTCGGTGAACTATGATCAGTTTAAACAAAATGGTTTTCCATATATGCACGAGGATTCGGTAGCTGCTACCAACAACGACCCATCTTCATACAAAAGAGATTTGGTAACTAATGGACTGACTTTAAACTATAAAGGCAAAGGCTATAGCCTAAATTCCACCACTGGATATCAGTATCTGAACGATAAGATGGTGATGGATCAGGACTACACAGAGTTGTCAGTATTTGCAATTACTCAAATGCAAAAACAGCATTCACTGAGTCAGGAATTTACAATCAAATCAGAAAACAGTAGCAACTACAAATGGGTGTATGGTTTGTTTGGCTTTATTGATCATAGAGAAATTGACACACCTGTTACGCTTAAAGAGGATGCAGTGGCTTCGCTTCAGTCACAATTAGATAAAATAACCACTAGTGTGGGTGCTCCATTGCGAATAGTATATGATAGCGACAGAATAGAGTTGCCCGGCGTTTACACAAAACCCATAAAGGGATTAGCTTTCTTCCATCAATCGACCGTAAATAATATGTTTGGTGTTGATGGCTTGTCGGCCACTGGTGGTATCAGATTCGACTATGAGCATACAGGACTAGATTTCTTTACTGAAAGCATTGGGGGCAACGTTAAGTTTGAATCTGCTATTCCGGCTGTTCCCAAAGATATAATTAAAGGTGATACAGTGATGGCTGATAAATACAGCAAAGATTTCTGGGAGGTTCTTCCTAAGATAGCTTTGAAGTATGAGTTCTCACCAACTGCACTTATTTATGCTTCTGCATCAAAAGGATACAAGTCTGGTGGATATAATGAGCAATCTTTCTCGAAAATTATGCAAACTGCACTGCAGGAATCATTGATGAGAAATGTGAAAAAGAGTGTGCCACGTGGATTTGCTGGATTCATCCCCGATTTTGGTGGCGATGAGCAACCATTAGAAGAGCAGGTATCATACGATCCCGAAACAAGTTGGACATATGAGCTGGGCGGTAGGTATGAATTGTTTGGCAGAAGATTGTCTATGAATTATTCATTGTTCTACTCGAATGTAAAGAATATTCAGATTATAAAACTTACAGATCAGGGTCAATGGGGGCGTACGGTAACTAACGCTGGAAAATCGACAAGCAAGGGGGCTGAATTGAGTATAAGATATAATCCTACTACCAACTTCACTCTATTCTCTGAATATGGTTTTGCTAGTGCAAAGTTTAAAAACTATACTAGCGAAATGAAAGTAGGTAGAAATACATTGCCAGTTAACTATTCAGGCAATTACATACCATTTGCACCACAGCATACTCTTAGTGTAGGTGCAAGCTATGTATTCAATTTTGGACAAAATGCATTTATAAACCGAATGGTGGCTAACGTGCAGTACACAGGAGCTGGCAAAATATATTGGACTGAAGATAACGGAAAAATATTCGAGGTTAATGACGAAGGAAAAACTGAATGGACAGGAGAATATAACGAAGGTTACTCACAACCATTCTATGGACTAACTAACGCAAGTGTATCTCTACACCATGGTCCACTATCTTTAGAGCTTTGGGGTAAAAACATTTTTGCTAAAGATTACATATCATTCTATTTCAGAGCCTCAGACATGACAGGAGTAGAAAACCCATACGTGCAAAGAGGTACTCCTGCAAGATTTGGAGCAACGCTTAAATATACTTTATAGTAATCACGCACGGAATAGGTTTAGAAATCAACCTTCCCAAAGAATATTAGCAAAGCTACCACGATAGCACCCGCTATCAAAGAAATCATAAAAGCCCACTCCCAGAGTTTGGGCTTTTTTCTTTGCTCATACCTGC
>CAYTQG010000125.1:0-2262 GCA_964439965.1 uncultured Proteiniphilum sp. | reverse complement strand
AAATTTCAGCATCTCAATGATCATCGCGATTTATTTACGCATTTGATTTCGTGAGAACTTTGAGAGTAAATCATTACTTATACTTTGGTTTGGTTTGGTATTTATTATTTATATGTTATTTTTAAAAAGATAAACCATAATAATAACGATGACTTTAAAAAACTATATCGAAAACATTAATAGGCGTTATTTACAAGGTAACTCTACAGAAAACACATTCAGAGGAGACTTGCAACAACTATTAGAGAGACTTATTCCAGGCATTCAAGCCACCAACGAGCCCCAACGATTAGCATGTGGGGCTCCCGACTTTATACTAACTCGCAATGATATTCCAGTAGGGTTTATAGAGGCTAAGGATATTGGCGATACCGACTTAGAAGGGAGACGAAAAGCAGGCAATAAAGAACAATTTGATCGATACAAGCAGTCGCTCAACAATATTATCTTCACCGACTATCTCGATTTTCATTTTTATCGAGATGGCGAGTTCGAAACCAAAATTGCTATCGGATATATTACCGATAGAGGCATTGTGCCTCTCACCGAAAACTTCAAACAGTTTGAGAGCCACATGCATTTTTTTTGCATAAATGAGGGATACACAATCAAAAGCCCTAAGAAGCTTGCAGAGATGATGGCTGGCAAAGCTCGTCTATTATCGGATGTGATTGGTAAAGCACTGATAAGCGACGAAGACAACTACGAAAACAGTTCGCTGAGAGAGCAAATGTTGGCATTCAAAGATATACTGATTCACGATATCACGCCCAATGGATTTGCCGATGTGTATGCCCAGACCATTGCCTACGGAATGTTTGCGGCACGACTACACGATCCCGATTTAGAAACCTTTTCACGACAAGAGGCAGCAGAGCTTATACCAAAGTCCAACCCCTTTTTGCGACGACTGTTTGGCTACATTGCTGGTCCTGATATCGACGATCGCATCAAATGGATAGTGGACAATCTTGCCGAAATATTCCTTGCCTGCGATGTGGAAGAAATATTGAAAAACTACGGCAAGAGCACACAGATGGAAGATCCTATTATTCATTTCTACGAAACCTTTTTGAGCGAGTATGACCCTGCATTGCGCAAATCTCGTGGAGTGTGGTACACACCCGCACCAGTGGTCAACTTTATTGTGAGGGCAGTAGATGATGTGCTGAAAACAGAGTTTGGACTATCACAAGGGCTTGCCGACACATCCAAAACCACAATAAAGGTAAGAGACCAAGCATCAGATGCACGCACAAAGGATGGATTCAAGAAAATAGATCAGGTGGTGCACCGTGTGCAAATACTTGACCCCGCCACGGGTACAGGCACATTTTTGGCTGAAGTAATCAAGCATGTGCACAAGAAGTTTGAAGGTCAGCAAGGCATCTGGAGCAATTATGTGGAGACACACTTATTACCTCGCCTCAACGGCTTTGAGCTACTGATGGCTAGCTATGCCATGGCACATCTTCAGCTCGACTTGTTGCTAAAGGAGACAGGTTTTAAATCTACCCAACCAATGCAGCGCACAAAGATATATCTTACCAACAGCTTGGAGGAGCATCACCCCGACACGGGAACTCTATTCGCTAATTGGCTTAGTGCAGAAGCTAACGAAGCAAACCGCATAAAAAGAGATGCACCAGTGATGTGTGTGATTGGGAATCCGCCATATAGTGGCGAGAGTGCCAATAAGGGTGAATGGATTATGCAACTAATGGAGGATTATAAAAAAGAACCAGGTGGAAAGGAGCAACTAAAGGAGAGAAACCCCAAATGGATTAATGACGACTATGTTAAGTTCTTGAGATACGGACAGCATTATATCGAAAAGAATGGAAGTGGTGTGCTTGCTTATATCAATCCCCACGGTTTTTTGGATAATCCCACATTCAGAGGAATGCGATGGAACTTACTAAAAACCTATGACAAAATTTACACTATCGACCTGCATGGCAATAGCAAAAAAAAGGAAGTGTCGCCCGACGGAAGTCCCGATATTAATGTTTTTGATATTCAACAAGGTGTTTCAATCAATGTTTTCATAAAGACTGGCCAAAAGAAACCAAATGAATTAGGCAAAGTATTTCATTATGATTTGTATGGGGCAAGACAGCTAAAATATGACTTCTTGAATGAGAATAGTTTGACAACAATAAACTTTACTGAACTACCCAATATCGCTCCAAACTATTTTATGGTTCAAAAAGATTTTGAGGCACAGGTTGATTATGATAAAGGTTTCTTTGTTAATGATTT
>CAYTQG010000124.1:0-2298 GCA_964439965.1 uncultured Proteiniphilum sp. | reverse complement strand
GGAATAGTGGTTTTCTTTGAATATTTCATAAAGACTCATGATTTTATAGTGTGGAAGTAACAAAATTGAAGATTATAAATTATAATAAAATGAAAGCAAACGAAACTAGAGTAGAGGAATTCTTATCATCGAATAAAACACATTTCGTTATTCCTGTTTATCAACGAAACTATGATTGGACTGTAGCTCAATGCAAACAGTTGTTGGACGATATATTAGAGACTGGTAGAAGCGACAAGATGAATGCTCACTTTATTGGTAGCATTGTTTACATTCATGATGATGTGTACACTACTTCGAGAATTAAGGAGCTAATCATAATTGATGGGCAACAGAGATTGACTACACTTACATTAATCTATATTGCGCTATACAAATTGGCTATTGAACTTAATGACGATTCACTTAGACATGAGATTAATGAAACTTTTCTTATAAATAAGTTTGCTTCGGAAGAGGAGAAGCTAAAATTAAGACCTACCGAAAATAATAATGAAGCTTTGAAATATTTGTTGAGAGATGATAATGTCGAGGAATTTGTGGGATACTCTCGACTGATTGATAATTATGAATATTTCAAAAGGCGTATAGTGAAGGAGAATATTGATGTGGTGATGAAGGGACTTTCAAAGCTTATGTTTGTTGAGATTTCTCTAGATCGTGAAAAGGATGATCCACAAAGAATATTTGAAAGCTTAAACTCTACTGGTTTAGAGCTGACCCAAGCTGACTTGATTAGAAATTATATTCTGATGGGGTTGAAGCATAATGACCAAAAAAAGATTTATAAAGATTATTGGGAAATCATAGAAAAAAACGCACGTGAGGAGTCGTCAAATACCAGCCGTGTATCGGACTTTATTCGTGATTACTTGACACTTGAAAACAAGAAGATACCAAACAAAAACAAGGTATATGAAGAGTTTAAAGAAAAGTATCCAACCAGTACTGTGAAAAACTTAGAAGAGGTTTTGGGTGATTTAAAATCATTAGTACGGCACTATAATAAATTGATAAATCCTAAAAATGAATCAGATATAGATATTCGTCAACAGCTTAGATATATAGATAAATTAGAAATAAACGTTGCTCACCCGTTCTTGTTAAAAGTATATGACGACTATTCAAATAATGTAATAGATAAAAAAACATTTATTGACGTACTAGAGTTGGTACAGTCCTTTACCTGGAGACGTTTTATTCTTGGTTTACCTACCAATGCTTTGAATAAAATATTTATGAACTTATATGACTTGGATCGAGGAGAATATGATTATCTATATTCGATTCAAAAGACTCTTATTCAAAAGACAGGAAGTCAACGATTTCCTAAAGATGCTGAAGTAAAAGATGCACTTAGGGTAAAGGATGTTTATAATATTAGGTCAAAAAACAGAACGTATCTGTTAGAGAGATTAGAAAATCATAATAATAACGAAAAGGTTATGATTGATGGAAATCCTCATATCACAATAGAGCATATATTTCCTCAAACTCCTGATATCAAATGGCGGAGTGAATTAAGTGAAGATGAATATAAGTTTATCGCAGAAAACTATTTGAATACTATTGGGAATCTTACTTTATCTGGAAATAATGGTTCATTAGGTAACAAAATATTTTTAAAAAAGAGAGATATGCCAGAGAAAGGCTATAAGCATAGTAGGTTATGGCTTAATAGAAGTTTGAGTGATATTGAGCAATGGAATAAAGAAGAAATTGAAAATAGATTTGAAGTAATAAGTAATAGGTTTTTTGAAATATGGCCTATTCCTAATATTGATATTGAAGAGGATGATAGAACAGACGAGATTAATATTTTTGAGGCTGATAGCCCCAAAGGCAAGAAGCTTGAATATGCTGTTTTCTTTGACCGTAAAATACAAGAAAGACAAGTGGCTAGATTGTACGCTGAGGTTATGCGACAGCTATTTGATCTACAACCCGAAACCTTTTTTACAACAGATCTTGGTGAAAGAATTGGCTTAACAAAATATCCTTCGGAGGGCAATCCAAGACAAGCCATTAACATAAATGAAGCATATGTTATTGAAGGAAATATAGATAATGTTAGTAAGTTTGATAGGATAAAAGATGCACTCACAACTTTTGGGTTAGAAGATGAACTGACTATTAAATATGCTGCAAATGAATAATCCAAATGAAAAAAATATTGCGATATCGACCACTTTGTTTCGATAATTGTGTATTTATTTGTAATAAATTTTAATATTTTGTAGTTGTATGAAACAAATCTTTTTCTTAATTCTATTCGTTATAAGCCTTGGTGCTAATGCA
>CAYTQG010000123.1:0-2303 GCA_964439965.1 uncultured Proteiniphilum sp. | reverse complement strand
AATTACATTTCTGCATATGAGGCTACAGTGTATCGTCCTGAAAATAAACTATCATCAGTAGCAACGCTAAATCCTGAATATCGAGGCGGTAATAATAATGCATCACGTGATGAAGAAAATAATACACAGCTAGGGATGCCAGCAACAGCTATATCTCTAACAAACTTCAGGGATTACGCAAGAAACAGAGGTGACGATTGGCAATGCAACACATACTGGTCTTACAAAAAGATGTATTGGTTATATATGGTTGAATATGCAAACTTAAATTCTCAATCAGCATTTAATGCTCAACCTGATGCTAACGGATATAAACAAGGTGGGCTTGGTGCGGGGGTAACATCAGTAAACAGTACCAAATGGAGCAATTTTAATGGATATTATCCAATATACAGATGCGGTGTAACTAATGAGCTTGGAAATGCAACAGGCATAGTTCCAACTCTTGCACCAGAGGGTTTTGATGGGGATGGAGAGTCTGTTACAACATCACAAGACGTGCCATCGTACAGAGGAATAGAAAACCCATTTGGGCATATATGGAAATGGACAGACGGACTTCTTATTAATATAGAAAGCGATGATGATGGAGGAAGGTCAAGGCTTTATGTAGCCAAAGACACTAACTATGCAAGTACTATCAACGATAGTTACGAGGAGATTGGGAATATGTCAAGAGCAGACGGGTATGTACGTGAAATCATATTTGGAGTTGAAGGTGAAATTTTGCCAAAGCTAAGTAGTGGTGCAAATTCAGCTACTTATTTTTGCGATTACTTCTACACTAGTGTACCGGCTTCTGGTGCGTCTCTTCGTGGTGTGCTGTTCGGTGGTCGCGCTCATCGCGGTGCGCATGCGGGCTTGGCGTACGTTAACTCGTATTACGCTCCCTCGAATACGTATGCGTACTTCGGCTCCCGCCTTTGCTTTCCGAAATAAGCGATAAGCGAAGGGTTTAAAAAACAGGTTGGTTACTCTTGTGGTGTGCTGTTCGGTGGTAACGCTAATAACGGTGCGAATGCAGGCTTGGCGTACGTTAACTCGAATAACGCTCCCTCGAATACGAATGCGAACATCAGCTCCCACCTATGACTTCTAAAAAAATAAAATAACAGGGTAACGACCTTGCCACTTGGCAGAAAATAAATTCTTAAAAAAAGAGTGTTGGTAGTGAAAACGAAAACTCTCGAAAAGGAAAGCAAATATGAAAAGGATTGGTAATTTATACGAGAAAATAATTTCAATTGAAAATCTTGAGCTTGCAGACAAGAAAGCTCGAAAAGGGAAGACTAAAACTTATGGAGTGAGATATCACGATAGAACTAGAGAGGAAAATATACAAAAGTTGCATGTTTTATTGAAAAACAAAGAATATAAAACATCTAAGTATAGTATATTTAAAATATACGAACCAAAGGAGCGTGAGATTTATAGGTTGCCGTATTTTCCTGATAGAATAACACATCATGCAATAATGAATATTCTTGAACCAATATGGGTTTCTACATTTACATCTGACACTTATAGTTGTGTAAAAAAGAGAGGAATACACGCATGTAAGCGAGGTGTTGAGAGGTCTTTAAAAATGAAGAATGAAACGGAATATTGCTTGAAGTTAGACATAAAGAAGTATTATCCATCAGTGGATGGACGTATAATGAAAGATATTGTAAGAAGAAAAATAAAATGCAAGGATACTCTTTGGCTGTTAGATGAAATCATTGATAGCTCCAAAGGACTTCCAATAGGCAATTATTTAAGTCAATATCTATCAAACCTATACTTGACTTATTTTGACCATTGGATTAAGGAATCCAAAAGGGTAAAGCATTATTTTAGGTACGCTGATGATATTGTTATATTATCACATGATAAATCACACCTACATGAATTAAGAAAGGATATCGGATATTATCTTTCAAACAATCTAAAGTTAGAATTAAAAGATAACTATCAGGTGTTCCCAATTGACAAAAGAGGTCTTGATTTTGTAGGTTATGTGTTTTATCACACACATACCTTGATGCGTAAATCGATAAAGAAAAGCATGTGCAGAAAGGCGCATAGATTAAAGAAGAAAAACTTAACAGAGAAAGAATTTAAAATGCAACTTGCAAGCCATTTTGGATGGGCAAAGCATTGTAATAGCACTAATTTATTAAATAACATATTGTATGACAAAAACATTCTTTGATAGCTTACCGCAGGTACTATCTGACAACAACGATGGCTCTATTACATACAGATGGAATATTGAGCAAGTAGATGAGGAATCATGGAGCAGTAATGAGGTTATTGTTTGG
>CAYTQG010000122.1:0-2402 GCA_964439965.1 uncultured Proteiniphilum sp. | reverse complement strand
CTGATTGATTGTTAAGATAAGTTTTGATTTTATCAAAATCAGTTTCAATCATTAAGTCTATCGATAGGTTTGAGTTTGCGTTAAATCCTCTTATGAAGGACGAAGATGTTTTTGTATAGAATAATTTACCTGAATTGTCTTGAGATGCAAGTATGTAGTCGTCTGGTCTTAGAATATATAGTTTGTTTTGCGGCATAAGCCCTCCCGATATCAGTGATTGAATATTATATACATTTTTGTTTTTTCTCCAAATAAGCGAAAGGTTATTATTAAAGGTCATCTTCCTTATTCTGAAATCTTGCATCTTTTCTGTATTCATCATGATGTTAGCATTTGCAGAGCCAAAGTCAAGCTCGGCATTTGTTGTGTTCTTTATAAATAAAGAGTCTGTGTTTTTTTCATATACAGTCATCCCCGACACTTTGTTCTCAGTGTTTTTAGCTTCAATTTCTTCTTGTATAACAGTTGCATTAATCCCTGTGAAATAAGAAGAAGTACTGGCTCTTAGGTATGATTTTTGCTCTTTTAAATAGATAAGATTCAGTTTAATATTCGAATCTTGATCAATCTTTCTTATTGTGTTGATTGATGCCGACAGATCTGCTGCTTTCTTAGTGCGCATAGATATTTGCATTGGGACCATAAATGGTAGAGCACTGATATAATCATTAGCTTTGATAGTTCTTCCACTTGCGTTGTAGTGGCTGGAAAATTCATCATTCGAGCTTATTCCGATATTATTGGCTTTCGCTGAAAATAAAATTTGTTGGTCCACATTAGCCATAAATCCAAATACTTCGGTGCGATAAAGTGTTTGGTTGTCATTTTCGCCACCTCCTCCGATAAGCATATTTCCTACAGGGCGACTCATTTTTTTGTCTTTTAGTTTTATATTTAGTCCAGCATTTTCAGAAAAGTCAATGCCCTTTAGCAATCTAATGGGTTGATGGTTTTCATATACTTGAACGGACGTAATTTGATTTGCGGCAATGTTTTTGGTTGCAAGGCTATATTTGCCTTCTAACATATCTAATCCCTCTATATAAAATTTGTTTATCGGTCTTCCTTGATATTCTATTTTTCCGTTTTGTTGAACAGTTATGCCTGGAAGTTTTCGCAAAATATCTTCCACATTTCTATCAGATTTGGATATGAAAGCTGAAACGTTATAATTTATAGTGTCGTTTCGTGATGAAATAGGTGGTGCTTTAATAGTTACCTCCTTCAGTAGTTGAGAAGAGAATTTTAACTGATGATTGACAGTTCTTGATTCAGTCTTTATTTTTAGTCTGGATGTCTCATATCCCAGCAACGAGAATTCCAATACAATATCTTTTTCTGTGGTGTGAAACTCTAGGGTATAATTCCCATCTTTGTTTGAAACGGTATAACTGATAATGTTATCGTAGTCAGTGATGCTCAGCACTTTGATAATTGCATTATGAACAGTCTCATTAGTTTCAGCATCTCTAATATTTCCACTTATAACAATCTGCGCACCAGCTGGAATGGAAATAAGCAATGCTAACAATAAAAAATAACGAATGGAGCTTAATTTCATAAGTGTTGTGCTTTTGTTATTCTAATTCAATAGGATTAAAAAACAGAGCTCGTTTAGCTATAGGCTTTTCATTGCCGGCATTATCTTTGGGTGCTAATTGACTTCCGGATATAACACTAGCAGGGTTAGTTCTAAATTCTCTTATTTGTTTATTGAAACGTTGGCGATTTGTTGAGAAATAGCTCTTTTTTGTGAGATAAATATCTTCTTTTGAATTGCGAATAGAAATAGCCGTGAAAAAATGCTCATTGTCTTCATCTTCTATTTGAAGAATTAGCCCTGGTAGTCCTGAAAACTTCCAAGGTCCGTCGCTTTGAGGTATCTCGGATGAGTACCATGCTGTCCATTGGCGACCACGGAATTCTGCTGTTGCCTTTTTGCATGAATATCCACAAACGCTTTTTGTGTCGTTAATTAGTGACCATTTAAATCTTACTTCATCATTATATACATAGTTATCTGTAAATATACGGTCGTAAAAGCTTAATTCGCCTGTAGCTTTATCTTTGATAATCATGTGAGAGGAGGCCGATGAAAACCCATATTGATGATATATTTCCCCTGACTCTTGTACTGTTATCTTAGTTATATCCTTTTTATATATGACTGAGTCTATTTGAAAAGTTGGATATGCGACGTATTTAGAGAACAGATTTCCCAATTGTAATATATCAAAATATGTTCGAGTTTCATCAAGATTAGTGTCTTTTACATGATATTCGTATATTACTTCAAGTGTTGATTTGTCTAAGGTTTCTATTTGCGAAAACTTAGCATACCCACTGCCAAGGTTTCCATTAATTCTTATCTGTGCACAAATGCCTGTACTTACAATAAGTAA
>CAYTQG010000121.1:0-2440 GCA_964439965.1 uncultured Proteiniphilum sp. | reverse complement strand
AATTCAGCGAACTAAAATCGCTATATTTCGTTTATTAATAACAAATCAAAAAATTAAAAAACAAATTCATAGATCAACATTCTGAACTAAGCAATTAGGAGTCAGAAAACAACAAACAGAAATCAAAAAAAGATGGGAATAATAAAAAGCATACTCGACACCGATTTATACAAATTCACCACCAGCTATGCCTACTCGAAACTATTTCCTCGAGCATATGGCGAGTTCGAATTTGTGGATAGAAGCAATTACGACTATCCCGAGGGATTCGACAAGCTGCTAATTGACGAATTACAAAAGATGTCGCAGCTATGCCTCACCAAAGGCGAAGAGGAGTTTGTGAAAAACAAAATGCCATATCTTCCACCTATATATATCGACTTCCTCAAGGGATTTAAATTTGACCCCTCGGAGGTGGATGTGCGACTAGAAAACAATAAACTAAAAATAAACGCTACGGGGTTGCTATACCGTATCACCCTGTGGGAAACGCCGATATTGGCAACAGTATCGGAACTATTTTTTAGAGAAACGGGCAAAAAACCCAACCTTGAGTATCTGGAAAAGGCAGCCATAGAAAAAGCCGATAAGATGCGCGAAAGCGGTATTGTGTTCTCGCTATTTGGTATGCGCCGAAGATTTAGTTTCGATGTCGAAGATCGTATCACTGCACTGATGAAGGAGCATGCCGGCAATTCGTTTTTTGGCACCAGCAATGTATATTTGGCCTACAAGCACAATCTCAACGTGTCGGGAACTCACCCTCACGAGTGGGTGCAATTTCATGGCTCGATATATGGCTATAAGATGGCCAACTTTATGTCGATGGAAAACTGGATAAACGTGTATGATGGCGATTTGGGAACCGTGCTAACTGACACATACACCACGGATGTGTTTTTGACCAACTTCAGCAAAAAGCATGCAGCCCTCTTCACCAGCTTACGTCAAGATAGTGGCGATGCCTTCACGTTTGTGGACAAAGCCATACGCCGCTACGAAGAGCTACGCATCAATCCTAAGCTAAAGTATATCGTGTTTTCGGATAGCCTAAATGTGGACAAAGCCATCGAAATTAAAAACTATTGTGGGGACCGCATTGGTGCCACCTTTGGCATAGGCACCAACCTCACCAACGATGTGGGCAATGGCATCACCGGCATGAATATAGTGATGAAGCTATTTCGCTGCAAGATGACACAAAAAGAACAATGGCACGAGTGCGTAAAACTTTCGGACGTGAAAGGAAAGCACACTGGCAGTGCCAACGAAATACGACTAGCGCAAGAAACGCTAGGCCTGTTGGACTAACTTTATTACTTTTGTAAACTGCGAAAAATGCTGATCTTCACCCTAGTGTGTCGATTGGCATTTTTCCTTTTTATTACAGCCCATCCAAGCTACTGAATCACATATTCATATTTAGCCTCATTGCCCGCACCATCCGTGGCAGTAAACACAAAGTGCAGCTTCTCGCCCTTAGGCAATCGAGTTCTATCAAAAGTATAAGTATAAACGGGCGATTTCATATCGTGCTTAAACAACACAAACTCGCCATTGATAGTGCCCCTAAAGCTAGCCACACCACTCAAATTATCGCTCAGCCTCACCTGTATGCGGCCATTAGCCTTCCAGCTAGCAGGATTGACGGGCGTAATCACTGGCGGCACATTATCAAAAAGCACAGCATAGCGTCGTCCCAGCTCGCGAATGCTAGTTTCGATGCCCCCATTTTTGTAAGAGCCACCCACCCAACTAGTTCGCCCGGTGGTAATATCCACCACGCCATACTGATTTTTATTCTCAAGCGTATCTGCATTAAGCTTAATCCACATCTTGGCACTGCCATGAAGCGGCACAGGCTTATCATTTACCTGAAAAATATCCGAAAAATATGTATCAGAGCTTGTTTTGTTATGCACATAATTTATATCATCATACAAATTAGAGCGAGGAATATCCAACACAAAATCACCCTCCATAAAAGTGTTATGAAAATTGTGCGACATATAATTGGCCCTATTTTTTACCGAATCGATATCCTGCTTTTGTCCCACCACCACAAACGAGTAAGTGAGCACATTGCCATGATGATCCTCCAACTCGTAGCGCAGCCTATAGTTTCGCTCCTCATTAATATCAATATATCCATTATTAACACAATCGTAAAACTTAAGCTTATTGCCCGGCGTAACAAACGAACGCATATAAAACGAATTTCGAGCACGCCAATCCTCATAATCAATCAATGTATTCAGCATCCTTGTATCGGCAAACGAGTATCTATCAATAGTTTGGCTAAACACACGCTCCTCATCCACAAACAAGCGCACATGCTTCACACCATATATATTGTGCTGCCCATTCATGCGGTCGTAGGCTTTCACCCCCACCCCTATTTTGCCCCAAGCGCGCACCGACTGCCCCAACGCCAGCGGCA
>CAYTQG010000120.1:0-2714 GCA_964439965.1 uncultured Proteiniphilum sp. | reverse complement strand
GAGCTGTCCTTTTGGAACAGCCCCTTTTTAGTTTCTATTTGTTTAGCTTTTCAAAATATGGTAGCCTGTCTATTGGTACTGTTATTTCTATTTTTCGTCCGCCTTTGTGTGTCTTACCCAAATCGTCTTTTGGATATTGCAAGTGCGACTTTATCTCACCTTTGCCATCTACTTCTATAACTCTGAAGTTGGCCGCCGAGTGGTCTATTCCTCCTTTATCGGGCGTGGAGGTGCATATGGTGTAAACATCGCCTTGCTTTTTTACTATATTGTTGTGCCAGTGACCATAAATCCACGCTTTCAGATTGTAGTCGTTTAGGTTTACGTATTCCGTTTCGTTTCCGTATTTAAATTCATCGGTGTTGGTCAGCAAATCGTGACTGAACACTATTACGGGTTTTCCTTTTTCTACTAATGCCAAGTCATTTTTGAGCCATTTGTAAACATCTTGCTTTGTGTAGCTTGGTTTGTAATCGCCCGAAAGCATGGGTGTCATTACGTAATGAACATTGCCTACATCAAATGAGTAGAAAACGGGTCCATAGATGCTTTCGTAGAGCTGTTCGCCATAATCGCCTTTTACCAAATCGTGATTTCCGATTCCGTAAAATACGGGGCAGTCCATGTTGTCGGTATTCATTAGTTTGATGTGCTCACGCAATCCATTTTCGTAACATATATCGCAGTGTGCATTATAAATGCGGCATTCTCTGTTGCAGCATAGTTTTTGATATTGCCTATCCAATCTTCATGATTTTCGGTGTTGAATATTTCGGTGTCGGCTAAATGTATAAATGAGTGATTGGCTTTTTTGTCTATTTTATTTACCAAAGGAAGTACTCCAAAATTATACGACTGCTTATCTGTTTCGATTTTTTGGTGGTATGCATTGTTGGTTTTGTATCCTGAAGGGGTGGTGATAAAAATAAACTTTTCTTTTTCGTGACCCGGCAATACGAAGTTGCCATTTCTGTCACTCTTCACTACGTTTAAACCATCCGATACAGATACATTTGATAATAGCTTTTCGCCTTTGTCGTATTTTCCGTTTTTGTTTGTATCTACAAATATCTTTCCTGTGTATTCTTTCGCTCCAACTGTGATGCTAAAATGTGAAATAATAGAAGTAATGGTAATACTCTCTTCATTGGTGATAACTGTTTAGTAAAAAGACGGAGTGCAGCATTTGTAAGTGCTGCATCATCCGTCTTATAATTGTTTGTATATTTTAAAAGTTAGTTTAAAATTAGCTCAATAACTGGAATTTCTACGTTTGGCTTCATCACTGGCAAGCTCAAGTTTAAATCATTTTTCTCCGAGTCGGGGTCTTCCACTCGGTGGTGACCATAAGGAGCTGTTATTTTCAATTCGGATGCATCGTGCAAGAATTGAGCATATTTTACTTTGCCATTGTAGCCTGGCAGCTTGAAATTTTGCATAGGGTAATCGAGTAGATGTATGTACAATCTATTCGTTGTGGGGTTGTAAGTAAGTATTGTATTGTTTGGTGCTTTAAAACCTTCGGGTGCTTCGGTGCATCCATATATGGATCGGCTATTGTAGTGCATCCATTTACTCATTCCCTCAAGTGCTTCATCTGCTCTGTGGTCAAACTCGCCACGGGCAGTGGGACCAACGTTTAGAAGTAGGTTTCCGCCTTTGCTTACCGATTCGATTAGAAGTACTAACAATTGCTTATTGTCTTTCCAAGACATCTCATCGCGATAATACCCCCAACTTCCTGAAAATGTTTGGCATGTTTCCCAGGCTACTCTCTTGCCATCTAATTCGGGCCATTTTTCCACCTTGTATTGCTCGGGAGTGATGAAATCCCATCCACCGGGCACATCCTTTAGGTCGGCACGGTCATCAATAAGAATGCCTGGTTGTAGTTTTCGTACCAATTTAATCAACTCGATTGAATCCCACTCATCGCGACCTTTACCCAAATCGCCAGGATATGAATAATCGAGCCATAGGACATCAATTTTTCCATAATTTGTGAGAAGCTCTGTAACCTGATCTTTGAGATACTTTTGATATTTCTTCATATCTCTGCCCTCATTCATTTTATCATAGTCAGCCCTATTATTTGGCCTTATGGGATGAATTCGGTCTATCGTGAAATCGGGATGATGCCAATCGATTAGCGAATAGTAAAAGCCAACTTTTAGCCCTGCCTCTCTGTAAGCATCTACCCACTCTTTGATGATATCCTTACCATAAGGCGTGTTCATCACATTATAATCCGTATGCTTAGAATCGAACATACAAAAGCCATCGTGGTGTTTGGCAGTGATAACGGCATACTTCATGCCCGCATCCTTAGCCTTTTGAGCCCACTCGCGTGGATTGTATAAATCGGGATTGAACAGCTCGAAATACTTTTTGTACTCCTCAAATGGTATTCTCTCGTTTGTCTGCACCCATTCGTGACGTGCTGGCATAGCATATATGCCCCAGTGAATAAACATCCCAAACCTATCGTTTGTCCACCACTGCATACGCTCTGTTTTTTGTGCCTCCGTTTCATCCCATACTTTTTGTTGTGCCACAAGCGAAGTGGACGAAAACAGAATGATACTAAATAATAAAATAATTTTCCTCATGATTTGTTTATATGTTAATAGTTCATTTATTACCTAAGTTGAGAATGGATTTTAAAAATACAAAATAAAATGATGTCGCGGGCTCTTGCTACTTGGTTTTTAATT
>CAYTQG010000119.1:0-2836 GCA_964439965.1 uncultured Proteiniphilum sp. | reverse complement strand
GCGGCTTTATTACTCCAAAATGAATGTTTTGCTAAGGGTGATAATGCACTTTTCTAGCTCATACGTTATGATTTGATGTGTTGTAACTACACTGCAAAAAGTTATACCGGTCAGCAATGGAAATAAATCTTAAAGCTCACTTTATCATTTTATAATACTCTGCGCTAAATACATGACTTTTTTTATAATACCCTGTACTTAGTATTTTTCTAATAAATGATAGAATATGAACTCGTATCTCGTTCAACCCTTACCATTCTATTGTCTTCGATGATGCTCTATATATCCTTCATAATAGATACGTATTTCCCTTTGCTCTTCTTAAAGTATATTTCTTTTGCGATTTGTTGTCTGTTATTAATGTTTGGCTATGTGAAAAATCACAGACGTATTTATTATAGGTCTAGTAGGCTGACTTGATTAATTGATTAAATAGTTTTGCACCGAACAGCTGCTAGATACACTTTTGTGATATAATTATTTCTTGTTGTGTAAATAAGAATCAGTTTTAAAATTGATTTAGGATGTTTTGGTGTTAAATAGGATTAAAGATGTAATGATGTGATGTTTATATCTCTTTATATTGTAAGTTTGTACGTGAAATTTAATATAAACATTTAAACTAAAATATTATGGCAACATTTGAAGCTGGAAAAGTTTTTTCAATGGAAAACTCAATCGAATATTCATCGGGTGGGGTAATTAGCAAACAAGTTATGAGAAAGAAATCGGGCAATGTTACGCTCTTCTCGTTTGATAAGGATCAAGGGCTTACAGAGCACACATCTCCATATGATGCAATGGTTCATATTCTTGATGGTGTGGCTGAGATAAAGATAAATGGTGAGCCACATATTCTTAAAACTGGCGATTGCATTATTATGCCTGCTGATAATCCTCATGCTTTGCATGCAGTTGAGCCCTTTAAGATGGTTCTGACAATGATAAAACAGTAGATTTTCTGACTTTACACAATATATATAATGAGTAAATCGATAAACACACCCGAGAAACGTAAAGAAATTCTCAAACATCTTCTGCTAAGATTGCACGAAGGTGATAATCCTGAAATTTTGCGTAAGCAGCTTATCGAAGCTTTACGAAATATCCCTTATCATGAGGTGGTGGAGGTGGAGCAGGAGCTAATTAATGCAAATGCACTAACTACCGACGAGATTTTAGAGTTTTGTGATCTTCATACTGCCGTTTTGGATGGAAGCATCGACTTGGAGGAGTCGCAACCAGTGCCTGCGGGGCATCCAGTGGATACTTTTATAAAAGAAAATGATGCAATTGGTGAGATTATAGAACAATATTATGATTTGAAGCGACAGCTGTCGAGCCCATCTGCCAACTTGGATGTGGAGAAGACTGTGCTTGAGTTGCGAAATATCTTCAATAGTCTTTCGGATATCGATAAGCACTATTTGCGCAAAGAGTATCTTGTGTTTCCATACCTTGAAAAAAAGGGAATCACAGGCCCTCCTACTGTAATGTGGGGTAAGCATGACGAAACGCGTGCCTTATTAAAAAACTCTCACGAGGCATTATCGTCTCCCATCGCATCAGTTGATGAATTGAAGGCAATGACCGAATTGGTGCTTGAGCCCGCTATTGAGCAAATAGATGGAATGATAATGAAAGAGGAGGAGATACTGCTACCTATGGCTATGGATGCGCTAAGTGAAGAGGAATGGTATAAAGTGTATAAAGAGACAACCGAATTTGGATATTGCTTGTATGATCCTAAAGTGGAGTGGCACCCTGAGGGCGTGGCTAAAGACAAGGGGCATGAGTATGTGCAGTCGGATTCGATTAAGCTATCATCTGGGGCTTTTAATATTGACGAACTTGAGGCTTTATTTATTCACCTACCTATAGATATCACATTTGTAGATAAGAACGATAAGGTTCGTTTCTTTTCGCATAGCCAGAATAGAGTATTTGAGCGCAATCGCTCAATAATTGGTCGCGATGTGCGTATGTGTCACCCTCCAGCAAGCGTTCATATAGTGGAGCAAATACTAGAAGACTTTAAGAGTGGAAAGGAGAATAAATCTGTGTTTTGGATGTCGAACTTCAAAGGCCGATTTATATACATAGAATACACAGCAGTTCGCTCACCCGAAGGTGAGTATCTAGGAGTTGTGGAGGTAACTCAAGATATTACTCGAATGCGAGAGCTTGAAGGTGACCAACGATTGCTATCGTATGAAAAGAAATAAAGTGGAAATAACGCCCGACACAAAGGTGGCTGAGCTTTTGCGTGATTATCCAGAACTTGAGGATAAGTTGCAACAGTTTTCGCCAGCCTTTGCGGCACTCAAAAATCCTGTGTTGAGGCGAACAGTAGCAAAGGTGACTTCGCTACAACAAGCTGCCAAGGTAGGTGGAGTATCTATAGTAGAGATGGTGAACTCATTGCGCATGGAGGCGGGGATGGAAACATTGGAGAATGCAGAGGATGTATTGTCTAAGCTGGATACTGTATCGCACAACATGCCATCTAGTCCAATAGTTATAACACTAGATGTTCGCCCAATAATAGATGCTGGAGATCAACCGCGTGATGCAGTTATAGACTCGGCTAATAAACTAGAGGCCAATCAGTGCATGGAGCTTATATCTCCTTTTCCACCAATACCATTAATCGAAGCATTGCGCAAAAGAGGGTACAAAACAACTATGCATCCCGCCAAAGATGGTGTGGTGAAGACATATGTAGAAAAAGAGTAAAGCATACTCTTTAACAAATAAAAAAGGTATCTCAATAGTAACTTATACTTTATTGAGATACCTTTTGTTTATTGTAACATAGATGTGTAGTGCAATACAT
>CAYTQG010000118.1:0-2897 GCA_964439965.1 uncultured Proteiniphilum sp. | reverse complement strand
CCCACTAAGAATCCTTTACCAATAGCATAAATATCATCAATCACCATCTGGAAACTAACAGCGCGCTTCTCATACCTGCCACGCTCCTCCAGTTTTAGACGATGGAAATCTAGCAAATCCTGTGTAAAAGGCAAATTGCCTGCATCAAGCAATCGCACCGCACCAGTATTATCACGAGCCGGCATCACCTTGCCAGCATTAAATCGGCTAGGAGCAAAAGGAATATCAATAACACCAGCCTCAAAAGCGGCAATAGCACCAAGCACATAATCACCCTTACCCAGCTCTTCAACCTTATTCAAAATGCAATGCATCTCTTTGGTAATAATTTCACTTTCAGCAATTACGGCAGGAATATCCGTAAAATCCTGATCTTGAAGCATCGACACCAACTGCTTTGTGGCTCTCAAGCCCGCAGCATTAGCCTCCTTAGTAGGTACGCCCATAGCCTCGTGTGGAGTTTTCACAATCACTTTTGTAGCCTTAGCAAGTACCGCAGCCGCCGCTCCCCAAGAGATTACACCAAAAGCCTGAGCCTCATCTTGAGGGAATCCACCCATCCATTGGTGAAACACAGTAGTAATACGAACATCATTAAATCCAAACTTATCCAAATACTCGCGAGTAACATTAGTGAGCGCTTTAATGGCAGCAACATCCTGAATTAGGTTTCCACACTGCCCATAACCCACAGTAAGGTCCTTAACTCCCTGTGTTGCAGCCAATATGCTCTCTATAACAGCCACCGAGTTAGATATAGAAGGAGGAATAAGAGTGCCAGTAAGCGGACCAAATGGTTCACGGTTAATCGTAACACCAGCCTCTTCATACAACCCAATTAGCCTGTCAGCATATTGCCAGTGAGCTATAGTTTTTTCAAGTGAATGATTCTTAGAGTAAGGAATATTGTACGAAATACCTCCACCCTCGTAAGATGTAAATCCACCTGCAATAGAAATCTCGGTAAGCAACCTAGCATCGGGCGTGCCATGGCGCACCTGAACTGGCTTATTAAGAGCCGAAGTAACCTCACGACAAATCTCTACACCATAGTTAACTATCGGGAAACCATTCAACATCGATCTGCCCGTTTCTCTACTCTTGGCTATACCCGTCTCAGCCTCTTTGTAGCGATTAAGGCGCGTATAACTATCCACAGTAGTTGGCAGAAGATCTGCATCCCCCTCATTTTCTAAATATTGCAAAAGCTTGATATGCTCGTCATGTAGCGCGACGCCTGCTCGCGGCTGAATGAGTGTTTTGTTCTCCTTCACACCTTGAGCCAATCGCTCACCAAATCTCTTCTCTTTGGGAATAGATTTTTGATAAGCCACAGCCTCATCAAAGTCAACACCAGCCCCAGTGGGCCAATGCTCCAACACCTCTTTACGTTCAGCAAAGAAAGCATCATTTGTAAGTTTTTTATTGGAAATTTCCATTATATAGTATTTTTGATTGTTGAATTTTTATTGTTGAATAAGATTAATTCAATAGCCCTCAGATTTATCCGGGGGTATTATTTCCAATTTCAATATCCCTAATGCTACCTCTGGGTATCGTGTACTCAGAAGCCCCATCGAAGCAAATATATATTCCCTATCAATGAGATACTTAGGATTAATGGGTTTTGCAAAAGTCATATCAGTAGGTTTTCGTTTCGCCGCCTCAAGGATTTTAGATGGATTATCTGCATTCACAATCGCCCCACCTACACCTATTATATAAGGTGTATTTATTAAATCCTTTCCCGTAAGTGCAAATATTTGCCCAAATGGAGTGTAAACGGATTCGTAAGTTCCTACATGTCGCTCAACTGCTATCTTCACGGCACTCCGTGCAATAGCAACTTCCACTCTCTCCTCCTCCGATCCAGGGTCGGCCAACAACGAAGGATCGTTAGATATTCTCTCAACCCAAGATATAATATCATCTTTAGTAATATTATTTTCTTGAGCTGCTATGTCCATATCTATCTCATCAATAAGCGAAGCAGCACTATACCTCATACCAAGATCACCCTCAACGGTACGTTTATTTTCAGGTTCGGGCAATCCCTTCACCGTTGCATTTTCAATGGTAGGTATTCCTTTTGAAATAGAATATACATCAGTAGTGGCTCCACCCAAATCTATAGCAAGCATATCACCTATTCCGGGTGTGCCCTTTGTGCCCTTGCTTAGCAATTCGCAACACTGCAACACTGCCAGTGGCGTAGGTATTATATCCTCCTTTGCCAGTTTTTGAATATTGCTCAATCCCTTTGCCTCTATGATTTGTGAAATAAACAGTTCCGTAATTTTCTTTTTTGCCGGTTCAATGTTTAGCTTATTAAACTCAGGCATCACATTTTCAGTTATAACAAAAGGTCTGTCTGTCGATTTAAATATCTGCTCAATATCCGTTGAAGCACTCTTATTGCCCGCCACTATTGTAGTAAAATTGCCATCAATGGCTATAAGCTTTTTAGCATTAGCAATTATCACATCTTTATTGCCACCATCCGTGCCACCACATAGCAGCACCAAATCGGGCGAGATAGACTCTATTTCATCCATCTCGGTTTGCGACAATTCAAAGGCATATGTTTTCACCACCTTAGCACCCGCACTCGATGCTGCCAGCTTGGCCGCCTTGGCAGTCAACTCGGGCACCAAACCCAAAGCCACCATCGTGAGACCACCAGCTGCACTACTACAGCATATAAGCTCATCATACTCAAACTCACCAATCTTTTGCTTCAAATGATGAAGTGCTTTATCAAAACCCTCCATAACATTTGTATCAATTGTGGTAAATGAAGATGATGTGCCAATTATTTTTTTGTTTGCAATATCTATTGCTGTTAGTTTGGTATATGTGCTTCCAATATCTGCGGTAAGAACATTCATAATGATATT
>CAYTQG010000117.1:0-2909 GCA_964439965.1 uncultured Proteiniphilum sp. | reverse complement strand
TATTTACTAAAAAATATTACTCATTATCATCATGTCCGCCAGCAGGCGTGTTTACTAAGCAAGCAACGAGGTTGCGATCGCCATAGGCATTATCCACGCGGGCCACGTTCACCCAAAACTTGTTGTCCGCCACATACGGCATAGGATAGATGGCTTTGCTTCTCGGATAAGAGTGCTTCCACTCGTCCGCCACAGCCTCGTATTCAGGGTGCGGAGCATTTACCAACACATTATCCTCCTTAGAGTATTCGCCACGCGACACCTCAATAATCTCCTTATGGATATTAAGCATCGCACCAGCAAATCTGTCAAGCTCTATCAAGCTCTCACTCTCAGTAGGCTCAATCATTAGCGTACCAGCCACAGGGAACGACAATGTAGGTGCGTGATAACCATAGTCAATCAAACGCTTAGCAATATCCGTCTCCGTGATGCCCGATACCGACTTCAAGCCCCTGCACTCAAGAATAAGCTCATGCCCCACTCTGCCGTTGGCACCACGATACACAATACCGTAAGTATCATTAAGCTTCTCCGCCAGATAATTAGCATTCAATATAGCCATTTCAGTAGCCTCCTTCAGTCCATCAGCACCCATCATGCGGATGTAGCCATAAGTAATAGCCTGCACACCAGCACTACCATAAGGCGCTGCCGACACAGTATTCAAGTCCGATTTGAAAGTAACAGGATGACCAGGCAAGAACGGAATCAAATGCTCCGCCACACAGATTGGGCCCACACCAGGACCACCACCACCGTGCGGAATAGCAAATGTTTTATGCAAGTTCAAGTGACACACATCCGCGCCAATCACGCCCGGATTAGTAAGCCCCACCTGCGCATTCATATTCGCACCATCCATATACACCTGTCCACCAGCCTCGTGAATCATCTCACACATCTTCTTGATTTGCACCTCAAAGATACCGTGCGTCGATGGATAGGTAATCATATAAGCCGCCAAGTCGTCGCGATACTGCTCAATCTTGCGCTCCAAATCCTCCATATCCACATTACCCCTAGCATCCGAAGCCACAGTTACAGGATTAAAGCCCGCCTGCACCGCACTAGCAGGATTAGTACCATGCGCCGATGCCGGAATCAACACCGTCTTACGATGGCCCTCACCAATACTCTTCAAATAGCTAGCAATCACCAGCAAACCAGTAAATTCGCCCGCTGCGCCCGAGTTAGGCTGCAAGCTAGTGCCCGCCAATCCCGTAATCTCAGCCAGCATATCCTCCAAGTCCTCAATCATCTCACGATATCCCTCCGTCTGATCCTCAGGCGCAAACGGATGAATATTTCTGAAACCAGGATGCTCCAGAGGCAGCATTTCCGAAGCCGCGTTCAACTTCATCGTACACGAACCCAACGAAATCATCGAGTGCGCCAACGAAATATCCTTACGCTCCAAACGCTTAATATATCTCATCAGCTCCGTCTCGCTATGATACAAGTTGAAATTATCGTGCGTCATAAAGTCGCTCTTACGCAACTGCTCCGGCTTTATAATAATCTTCTTCTTAATTCCATTAAAGGTAAACTCCTTCGAGCTCCCCACCGACATAGCAAACACAGCCATCAGTTCCTTCACCTTAGTCTCGTCGGTAGTCTCATCAATACTGATACCAATCTCACCAGTATCAAAATATCTAAGGTTGATACTGCGCATCTCCGCCATGTCTCTCACGCTCTCCTGCGTCACACCCTCAGGCAATTGCAATTTCAGCGTATCAAAATAAGTACCATTAAGCTGCTTAAAGCCCAGCCCACTCAGCGCCGTCTCCACATAAGCCGCCGTAGAGTGAATGCGCGTAGCAATCTCCTTCAAGCCCTTTGGCCCATGATACACAGCGTAAAACGAAGCCATCGTAGCCAACAAAGCCTGCGCCGTACATATATTAGATGTAGCCTTCTCACGCTTAATATGCTGCTCCCTAGTCTGCAACGCCATTCTCAGTGCCTCTTTACCGTATGCATCCTTCGATACACCAATAATTCTACCCGGCACATTACGTTTATATTCATCTCTAGTAGCAAAAAACGCCGCCGACGGACCACCAAAATACATAGGCACACCAAATCTCTGGCTACTACCAAATGCAATATCAGCACCCCACTCACCAGGAGGAGAAAGCAACACCAGCGCCATCAAGTCAGTCGCCACCGCCACCTTACACTCCGCCCCATGCGCCCTCTCCACAAATTCGCGATAGTCCTCAATGCTACCATCATTGTTAGGAAACTGCACAATAGCGCCAAAATATCTGTCAGTCTCAAAATCCACATCGCGCCAGTTGCCCACCACCACGTCAATTTCCACCAACTCCATTCTTGTTTTCAGCACCGAAAGCGTCTGCGGATAAATATTCTCATCCACAAAAAGCGTCTCCACGCCCTCCTTCGCCATCTTACGGCTACGCAAGCCATACATCATCGAAGCCGATTCCGCTGCAGCAGTAGCCTCGTCCAGAAGCGACGAGTTGGCCAAAGGCAATCCCGTCAAGTCGCTCACCATCGTCTGAAAGTTGATCAGCGCCTCCAATCTACCCTGCGAAATCTCCGCCTGATAAGGCGTATATGAAGTGTACCACACCGGATTCTCAAACACGTTTCTAAACACCGGAGCCGGCGTATTCGTGTTATAAAAGCCCATACCGATGTAAGTAGTAAAAATCTTATTAGCCGCCGCAATGCGATTAATCTCCTCCGCATACTCCATCTCGGTCAATGCCTTAGGCAAGTCCAATGGCTTTTTCAATCTAATGTCTTCAGGGATAGTTTCATCTATCAGCTGGTCAACTGTCTCCACGCCCACCGTCTTCAGCATTTCCGCCAAATCCTCAGGCTTAATCCCGATATGTCGGGTCTTAAAATGTTCTATTTTCATTTTTAGTTTTTCA
>CAYTQG010000116.1:0-2997 GCA_964439965.1 uncultured Proteiniphilum sp. | reverse complement strand
GTATGAAAAGATTATTTGTTTTGACATTATTTGCTTTACTAGTTGGCACCCTCATTCAAGTTACAGCTCAAGAGAAGAAAATTATCGGTGATTGGAAATATCAAGCATCAAGTGCACCTTATGGATATGAATCGGGCACTATTACTTTCTCTAAAGATGAGGCAAACCTTAAAGGTGCTATTAAGTTCTATGGAGGATATGAAGTGAAACTGCAAAATCCATCATTTAAGAATGATACTCTACGAGCTGGAGCTTTTGTTGAAGGAGAGAATATAAGAATTACAGCATTGTATAAAGAAGATAAGCTTCAAGGAAAGGTTGATACTTCTATGGGTGTAATGCCAATAAGTGCAGTGAAGAATGAAGCAAAAAACACTCAAAAATAAATTTAAACATAACGTAACGATAATCAAAAACCAAAACTACAGATAACAATGAAATGGATTAATCGTGATGATAGTGAAACTAATTACGAAGATAGAAGAGGTCGCTCTGTGAAAAGAGGTGCCGCATTTGGTGGATTAGGTGCAATAATTATTGCCATAATAGCTTTGTTGTTGGGGCAAGATCCTAGTCAGTTGCTTAATTTGGCTGGTGAGTTTATGCCAGATCAAGGTACTGAGCAACTAGTTGATCCCTCGCGAGCAAATGAAAATGAAGACCTTAAAATCTTTACGCTTGGCGTTTTTAATAGTGCCAATGATGTGTGGACTAAGGTTTTTAAATCACAGTTAAATGAAAATTATAGGAATCCAGTGCTAGTGAATTTTACTGACCAAACTACATCTCCTTGTGGTGGTGCATCTGCACAAACTGGTCCGTTTTATTGTCCTGCAGATGAGAAAATATATATAGATTTAAACTTCTTTCATCAACTAACTTCTGAATATGGTGCACAAGGTGAAATGGCTATGGCTTATGTGACTGCTCATGAAGTAGGGCATCATGTTCAAAAGCTGTTGGGTATTCTGGATCAAGTGAATCAATATAGAGGTAGAGTTAGTGAAAAAGAATACAATAAACTAAATGTGAAGTTAGAACTACAGGCTGATTTTTTTGCTGGTATGTGGGCTTATCAAGCTTCAAAAGCCGGTATTATACAGTTGGAGCTAGGTGATTTGGAGTCGGCTATAAGTGCTGCAAATGCTGTTGGTGATGATACACTTCAAAAGAAAGCTATGGGATATACTGTCCCTGATTCATTTACTCATGGTACCTCGGCTCAACGAATATTTTGGTTTACTAAAGGGTATAAGACAGGAGATATACGCCAAGGAGATACATTTAATGACCCCAGTTTAAATTGATATATACTTTAAAACAGCACTTACTGAGATTATAATTCTATCTAAGTTATTGTAGTTATCTTCTTGTTTGATAAGTATCGCACTGTGCTTTGATGTTTCTTTTATCAGACCAAAGCACTTAATAATAATCAGATTATTAAGTGTGATAGAATGATAGTTGAGAGACAGTTTACGGCAGGCTACATTGGTATTTATTAATAAAAGTGATTGAAATAGTATTGATTAGTTCTTTATTTTGAGTATCTTTACAGAATAAACAATGCAAATTGTATTATATTTTTTCTTTTATAAATATATTACTCGTTAGATGCAAAAGATTATTGCCTATCCACTTTCCATTATATATTACCTATTGTTTGGAGCAACGTTGGTGTTTTTTCATGTATTACAATGGATTGCTTTCAATGTTTTTGGTTATTCTGCACATAAAAAGAGTGTAGATTGGCTTTGTTTCTTTTTGGTAGCAAATACATATGCGTTAGGCACCAGATATAAAATTAGGAATTTAGATAAAGTGCCAAATGGCGTCCCATTAATTATTGCAGCTAATCATCAGAGTTTTTATGATATTTCGACAATAGGTTGGTTTTTGAGAAAGACTCATCCGAAATATATAAGTAAAATAGAACTAGGTAGAGGAATACCAAGCATATCGTACAATCTACGTCACGGTGGTTCTGTATTGATAGACAGAAAAGATGCCCGTCAGTCTCTATCTGCAATCAAAGAGATAGGGGTATATATTGAGGAACATAATAGAGCCGCAGTTATTTTTCCAGAAGGTACCAGAAGTAAGACTGGCAAGCCCAAATCTTTTGCAGTTAATGGGCTAAAGATATTATGTAGAAATTCACCCTCAGCATACATGTTGCCCGTGACAGTAAACAACTCATGGAAAATGACTAGATGGGGCGCATTTCCGATGGGTATGGGCAATAAGATTGAATTAATAATTCACGATCCCATTAAGATTAGTGATTATTCTTTTGAAGAAGTATTTGAAAAGACAGAGAAATCAGTAATAGAAGCTATAGTATAGGTGGCTATTTAGTAGCTATATCTACATGATTAGGAAATTAAAGACAATTAAATAATAAAATGGCAAAATCAAACTCGTTTAATAAGAGAGAAATAGAAAAGAATAAACAGAAAAGAAGAGAAGAAAAAAGAAAAAGAAGAGAAGAACGTAAAAACGCACCTTCTGATAGTTTTGAAGACATGATAGCATACGTGGATGAGTATGGAGTTATAACAGATACACCCCCAGAACCAAGCAAAGAGGAAGAAGTTAGTCTTGAAGATATTGAAATATCTACACCCAAACTAGATGTTGAGGAAGAGGTAGATGGAGTAATGAAAGGTTATGTAGATTTCTTTAATCATAATAAGGGTTTTGGCTTTATAAAGCAATCAGGAAAGAATGATAGTTATTTCTTCCATATTACAAATGCTTTTGAAGATGTAGTTGAGGGTATAGAAGTGACTTTTGAACTTGAAAGAGGTGATCGCGGTATGAATGCTGTGAATGTTAATAAGATAGTTGTTGAATAACACTTTTAGGTATTATAATACTCAAAGCATAAGTAGAGATATAAAAAAAGTCGAATACAATTTTACTTGTATCCGACTTTTATATTTGTGGGCGTTGACGGATTCGAACCGCCGACCCTCTGCTTGTAAGGCAGATGCT
>CAYTQG010000115.1:0-3066 GCA_964439965.1 uncultured Proteiniphilum sp. | reverse complement strand
CATGATTCTCTCTCATTTCTTCATAGGCTGTTGTATGTTTTAGTTTTTAATTTAAATTCCAAATTACGGAGTCAGTTACGATATTCTTTTTCGCTCCTGCTCTTACTTCTATTTTGTTTTTTCCTTTTTCAAGTTTCACATTTTCCCATGTAGCCGTTCCATATCCATCTGCTTTTTGTTTACCTATGTTTTTGCCATTAACCCATAATTCAGCATCTGCAAAATTGGTAAATACTACTACGTTTGTTATTTCAGATTTACGCTCATTATTTCTTCTTTCAGAAATATAAACCATTGGCTCCTCTTTGTTCCAGTTTGCTTTGTAGAAATAGTATGCATCTTTTTTCACCTTTCTATCAAAAGTAACTAGCCCTTTGTCATTTATTCCAGGTCTATCACCTTCAGTTCGGTGTGCTGCCCCAAAGTCAAATAAGTTCCAGATGAATGATCCCCAAATGAATGGACGCTCATTTATAGCTTTCCAGTTGCCCACGTGATATGCTGTTTGCCAATTTTCAGGATGCCACCAGCTTGTAGCCACTGTTGCTTTCAATTCTTCTTGTTGATGATATATGCTTGCGCCTGCGCCATACTCACTTACTCCTACTTTATATTGTGGAAACTTTTTATGGAAGCCATCAGCCCAAGTACCCATGTGGTCGAAACCTCCACCATACCATCCGTAGTATTTATTCCAAGCAATCATATCGCTGTGTTGTGTAAGTGGGTTGTCATCTCCTAAGAAGCTTGCAGCTACCGTTGGACGGGTAGGGTCTTCTTTATGAGCTAGAGCATTAAGTTCTTCAATATAGTCCTCAGGACTATCTCCCTCTGTTTTCAATTCATTATATAGTCCCCACATGCAAATTGAAGGGTGATTGTAGTGTTGACGGATAAGTTCTCTAAGTTGTTCTTTACCATTTTCTCTAAAGCTCTCTTGGTTTACATAACCTCTTTCAGCGTAACCACCAGGACCGATAAATGGAATTTCTGCCCAAACCACCAGCCCATTTTTATCGGCTAAGTCATAAAAGTATGTTGCCTGTGGATAGTGTGCCAAACGCATTGCATTAGTTCCCATCTCCATTATAATATCCATATCTTCATCGTGATGCATTGTGTGCAAAGCATTACCAATTTCAGCTCTATCCTGGTGCCTGCAAATACCTCTTAGTTTTAGGTACTCACCATTCAAAAAGAAACCATCGTTAGCATCTGTATGATAAAATCTCAATCCCAAAGGCTGTTTTACCACATCTTTCACTACACCATCCACAGATAGTGTAACCTCAGCTTGATACATAAATGGGTCTTGCTTTCCATTCCAAAGTCTTGGGTTTTTGATGGAAAAATCTATGTTGTGGCTCTGGTTTTCACCTTTTGCTAGCTCCACTTCTTCTGTTTTCGAAACTATGTTCTTGTTTCCATCGGTTATATTCAATGTTAGAGTTGCCTTTTTAGCTTCAGCAAAGTTGCTCAACATCACTTTAGTTGTCACATCGGCATTATCTTTTGTTACATTGTTTTGAATCAAGTACACTCCTGGCGAAGCATAGTCGGTAAGTGAAATGTGCTCTGCCTCTGTAACTACCATATATACATCACGATATATTCCGCCGTAGAAGTTGAAATCACCAACTAGTGGCATTATATCAAGTTGCAAAGCATTATTTACCCTCACCAATACCTCGTTGTCTTTACCATAATCTACATAGTCGGTAATGTCAAACACAAAAGCTCCATATCCGCCCCTGTGTTCGCCCACATGTTTTTGATTAATAAAAAGATTTGTTACGGTATTAGCTCCCTCAAAGCGTAAATAAATTCTTTTACCCTTCAAGTCCTCAGAAATAGGTAATGCTTTTCTGTAGTTTCCAACTCCTCTAAAATAATCCTGCTTTCCTGAAAGTGCATCTTGTGCATTCCATGTGTGTGGAAGATCAACTCTCTCTTCTGAGTTCTTTTGAACTTGCCACGAAAAGCGAAACATCCAGTTGTTGTTCAGCTTTGTTTCCTTTCTTGAGGCCCATGTTGTGGTCGTACACAAGATGGCAATAAAAAATAAAAATGCTTTTCTCATTTCTCTCTTTAATAAAATATGTATGTGTGTTAATTGTTAAATTCTATAGTCCATAACCTTTTCCGATGCAAATATGAGAAAATAAAATAAAAAAATAAAATTTTGCTAGCTCTTTAACTTTTCGAGTAGTACTATTTTAAGATAAAGTTTTTATGGAATTAGATTTAAAGTGTTTCTAGGACAGTCATTCAGAGAAATATTACTGCTCAAGCATTAAAAATCGAATCTGTCTCGATATGCCCATAATCCAAGTGCAGGACTTGAAATATAATACACCTCTTCTCCGTCGGGCATAATATTGAATCCCTCTTTCAAGTTTTCAAAATTATATTTCTCCATTATCTCGTCAATATCAGCATATTCAAATCCTACGCTTTCAATCTCCTCCTTGGTAATATTGCCCTCTTTTTTCCCGGGACAGTATGTTATATTGAATCTTCCTTCCGATGAACCATGAATTAAATGAGCAGCAGCACCAAGGTTGTTGCTTAGTTCCTCATTCTCCTCAGTAGCTTTCAAGGTTTGATCAGTGCCAAAGTAGCCATATTTCCTAATTAGTCTGTCAATTTCCTTATCCTCACCAAATTCTATAAGTGCGGGAGCTAATACAATAAGTTCACCACCATCGGCTATTGCCATTCTTGTGCGATAAATAGCTTTGTTGCCAAGCCATGTGCTTTTAAATTCAGTGGGGTCTAACCACACTATCACCTTCTTCAATGGTTTCTCCACCATCTCAAAGTTCACTTCCAGTGATAGTTTTGCAGCCTCATCAAACACTTCAAAGCTATCACCAATAAATAGTCCATAGGTTTGTTGTTTGCCTTGCTCGTTCACTCCTACAACTGTCAAAACATATAATATTGGCATATGTGCTGAGAAGTTCTCCGAAGCATAATTAAATATTTTTCTCACAGGTGTGTCGGCTCTGCCCATCATACGCTCCATGCCATATACTGCACCCACGTAGTGACTCTTATTAATGC
>CAYTQG010000114.1:0-3159 GCA_964439965.1 uncultured Proteiniphilum sp. | reverse complement strand
TCGAGCAGTTTTGTTTATATGTTACAAAGATTCAAACTCAAAATGCAGACTATCGTATATTTCATTATCTGCTTCAACTTCAGATTCGCTTAAATACTTAATCTTGCCAAGAATTTCATTTGCAATATCTTGCGAAACACGTCCCAAAAACTTCAAAGCATTCTTTGACGCAATTCTCATAAAATACTCTTCTGAGTGCAACTCTTTAATAGCACTATCTATTACTAAACTATAATCTAATCTATCAAAACAAGCAGATTTGCTTATCACCAGTCTTGATACCAACCAAAAACCAGAAATACGCAACTCTTCATCTTCAGACAAAATCCAGTTTGCAACCAAGTTATCAGCGTAATCAAGATTTTGAAGTAGATTCATACACAGATGCTCTCTTATTTCGTGCGTGGGAATTTCTCTAATCCACTTATGTGCATTTTCAATTGAAAACTCGGAAGGAGGATACAATAAAGTAGCCATAATTTTAAGCTCACGTGGTTGTTGCTTCCACAATAATTCAGCAAGCTCAGCATTTGGTTGATGTCTTTTGGCAAGAGTTCTCAATCTAATAACATCTATTCCAAAATTTATTTTATAATCGAGCCCCTTATCACGCATATTTTTTGAAACATCCCCATTCATTGAGCGTCTCAAATCTACCCTTATCGACTTTAGTATTTCGTCCATTCTTATTTATAAATTAAGCAATTAGAGTGCAAATATAGCTCTATATTCGAAGTTACTCCAATATTTTTTGTATTTTTGTACACAAACATTTACAAACTTAAAATAAGATATAATGAGACTTTTACTTATCAGTAACTCCACTAATCCTGGTGAAGCATATTTGGATTATCCAAAACATGAAATAAAGAAATTCTTGGGTGATGCACCACTTAACGCTGTATTTATTCCGTTTGCCGGAATAACATTTAGCTACGATGAGTATGAAAAAAAAGTAAACAACAGACTTGCCGAAGTAGGTCATAAAGTGACTGGAATTCATAAATATGAAGACCAGATAGAAGCCGTAAAAAATGCAGATGCAATAATAGTGGGAGGTGGTAACACTTGGCACTTAGTAAAAGAACTGCAAGATAAGGGTCTTATGGATATTATAAAAAATAAAGTTGAAAATGGTACTCCCTATATTGGGTGGAGTGCAGGATCTAACATTGCATGTCCTACACTTAAAACAACAAATGACATGCCTATCACAGAACCAAAATCATTTAATACTTTAAACTTAGTTCCTTTCCAAATCAACCCTCATTATCTAGATGCTCATCCATCAAATCATGGAGGGGAGACACGTGAGATGCGTATTCAAGAATTTATAGAGGTAAATAAAGATACTTATGTAGTGGGTTTGCGCGAAGGTACTATGCTTCTTCTTGAAAACGAAAAATTAAGTTTGATTGGAAATCGTGAGGCACGTATTTTTAAATATAATAATGAACCTCAGGAACTATCAAATAACGACGATTTCACCTTTTTGCTCTCACAATAATAATAATATATGAATCATACTTCAGATTCTGGCACAAATGTAAACAAGAGATTTACATTGGCCAATTTTGTTCACGATAGTCGTTCCGTTGGAATTTTACTATTGTTGTGTACTGCTATATCTCTTATCGTAACAAATATTCCTACCATAGGATCATTTTATGAGGGATTTTGGGGTATAAACATTCCATTTCTTGAGTCGAAAAACTTACCACACAGTCCTCTACATATTATTAATGATTTGTTGATGGTATTGTTCTTCTTTAGCGTAGGAATGGAAATTAAAAGAGAAGTAGTCTCTGGCGAGTTATCATCACCAAGTCGTATGACACTTCCCCTAATAGCAGCCCTATTTGGTGTAGCCATTCCTGCTTTAATCTTTATGATTATAAATAAAGGAACACCATATACTCATGGCTGGGCTATACCTACTGCTACAGATATAGCCTTCTCACTTGGTGTGCTAAGCCTTTTGGGTAAAGCAGTACCCCACTCTATGAAGATATTTTTGACCGCTTTAGCAATTATAGATGATTTATGTGCCATACTTATTATTGCATTTTTCTATGGTAGCACCCCACATTTGATGTGGCTGTTAGGTGTTGCAGCGGTAGTAGCAATAATTATTTTATCTATTAAATTTCTTCCAAGTACTGCTTCAAAAATTGTATTCTTCATTGGAGGTATTACTATGTGGTACTTCATGTTCAGATCAGGAGTTCATGCCACATTTGCTGGTGTTATAATGGCTATTTTGATGCCAACTAATAAAATCAACAGATATGAATCAAAACTTCACATACCTGTCAGCTTCCTGATAATACCACTTTTTGCACTTGCTAATACAAGTATATTTATAAATACAACTGCTATTTCTCATTTGCTTACAGAACTATCATTGGGTATTATATTTGGTCTTCTTTTAGGAAAACCATTAGGGATTGCTCTATCAGTATTCTTGATGATAAAAGCAAGAATTATAAAAATTCCAAACCGACCAAATTGGAAAATATTTATTGGTGTTGGTATATTAGCCGGTATTGGTTTTACAATGTCGATATTTGTGTCGATGCTAGCATTCGAAGACAAAGCACTTCAAGACACAGCCAAATTAGCTGTACTTATAGCCTCCATTCTATCAATGATAATAGGTTATACATGGCTTAAGATGGCAACAAAGAATAGTGTTAAATAATTAATATAAAAATATTACTAGTATTAATAATAGCGAACAACTAAACAAAAGAGACTGATTCATGTTTTACTTTTAAAAAGGAGAAATAATGAAAACATCAATTGAAATTAGTTTTTATCCATTAGCTGAGTCTTATAAAGAGCCAATAAAAAAGTTTATTGCTTCGCTTGAAAAATTTGATTCTATAAAAGTAAAATCAAATAGTATATCTACCCAAGTGTTTGGAGAATATGATGATGCAATGGCAGCAGTTACAAGTTGTATTAAAAATGCATTTGAATTACCTAATAGTATTTTTGTCCTTAAAGTTATGAATATGGACAGAGATAAATAGTAATCACAGTAGTTTTAAAAAAAGCCTCGCACTAAATATTAGTACGAGGCTTTTTATTTTATCATATTATAAGATGCTATACATTAAATCTAAAATGCATTACATCACCATCTTGAACCACATA
>CAYTQG010000113.1:0-3296 GCA_964439965.1 uncultured Proteiniphilum sp. | reverse complement strand
AACCAATGCTAAATATATTAATAGAGTAGTAAAGAGAAATCTAAACTGTTTTTCCGAAGAATTTATCTTTCAAATTACGGAAACTGAATAGGAAATCTTGACATCACATTTTGTGATGTTAAAAGATTATGTAGCCTCAGAACTTTTAGGTGTGTTAAAAGTGAAACCCGCTTCTGAAATTATTCGTTTTGCAAAAAAGTATCATCCTTATATAATCACATATATGAAATATGAAAAAGAGATAAGTCTGTTATTTCAAGGCACTTAAAAAAAGATTTAACAATAAAGAATTGAATAGAAAATCAGTTGTTGCAAAAAATGCAACAGTTCAAATAGAAGCGGGACGTAAAGTTAAAAGGAAAATTTAATATTATAATCCTGATGCTATACTTTCTGTGATGCGGGTAGGGTTGAGACCTACTCTAACTGCAGAGGGCATTTTTTATTTAGGTTGGTTGCTTTGAATCAAAAGTTAAAGATTTGCGTAAAAAAGAATAATCAATTACCTTTGATACTATCAAATGATAGCATTAATATGAAGCCTCCATATAAAATAACATCAAAGATTTTATCTTTAGTAGTTTCTGTTTCGGAAAAGTTGGGCGAAATTAAAACAGCTTACCTAAATCAACCCCCAGCAGAACTTAGAAGACAAAATAGGATTAAGACTATACAATCGTCACTGGAGATTGAAGGAAATACGATGACTGTAGAGCAGATTACAGCTCTGATTGATAACAAGCGTGTATTGGCACCGCAAAAGGATATTCGGGAGGTGAGAAATGCAATACAAGTTTATGACCAATTGGATAAGTATAATGCTTATAGTCTTTCTTCTCTATTGCAAGCGCATAAGGTGTTGATGAGTGGATTAGTTGACAATCCGGGTGAGCTTAGACGAACTGGTGTGGGTATAGCAAAGGGTGATGTAATAGCTCATCTTGCTCCTCCCCCTCATTTAGTTAAGTCGCAAATTGAGGGGCTTCTTAAATATGCCAAAAGTGATAGTGATATTCTATTGATTAGGAGCTGTGTGTTTCATTATGAGTTTGAGTTTATTCATCCGTTTTTAGATGGCAATGGGCGTATGGGGCGTTTGTGGCAAACGGTACTGCTAAGGCAAGAGTATCCTGTGTTTGACTATTTGCCTATCGAGACTCTAATTAAGAAAACTCAAACTGAGTATTATGATGTGTTATCAATTTGCGATAAACAAGGTGAGTCAACTTTGTTTATCGAATATATGCTTAATATCATTAATGAGGCTCTTGAAGGGCTGTTATCGTCGCAACCGATTAATTTAATTGGTGAGGATAGGATTAGTCTCTTCAAAGATATTATTAAGGATGAGTCATTCTCTAGAAAAGAATATATGCGTCACTTCAAGGATATATCGAGCGCAACGGCTAGTAGAGATTTGAGAGACGCTACTGCAAATAATATATTAGTGAAAATGGGTGATGGGAGAACAACAACTTATAAGTATGTTCTAACCTCATAAGTGGAATCATAGAATATAATTCTTCCAATTGTCAATTTACACTATTTCGTGATACCCTTTTCAACTTTTCATCTTAGACTAGCATTGAGAATAATTGATGAAATAGTTTGTTTTGAGAGAAATAATTAGTAATTTCAAACCCCAATATAATTGGAGAGTATAAAGATGATAATTGTCTAACTATTATAAAAAATGAAACACAATGAAAGATAGTGTATTAAAAGACTTTTTGGTGGTGGCTGCTGTTTCCACTTTGTCTTATCTGGTGGTGAAAAACTACATGAAAAGAAAAAAAGCAGAAAAACAGATTAAAGAATTTATCCACTTTCAGATATTTTGAGGGGCGAGATTTTCTCTGATTAATATATTTTAGTTTCAATTATTTTTGCACAATAGATTTTATTATCTTTGCACTTTACTCATACAAAAATAGTTGAAACTTTTTTTATGCTTACACTTAAAGAAATTAATGATAATCGCGATGAAATAATTCGCAAATTGGCGCGCAGAAACTTTGATGCGGCCAATATTTTGGATCGCATAATCGAGCTGGACGAAACTCGTCGAAATTCACAAACTATACTTGATGGAAAACTCTCCGAGATAAATTCTTTGTCAAAATCTATTGGTAATATGATGAGGGAGGGTAAAAAGGATGAGGCAGAGGCTATAAAAACTCAGGTTTCGGAACTGAAAGAGACTAATAAGGATATTGAATCTAACCTGAAGCAGGCTGAAAATGATATTCATGATCTTTTGGTTACTATTCCTAATATTCCTCACGACTCGGTGCCCGAAGGAAAATCTGCTGAGGATAACTTGGTGGAGCGTTCGGGTGGCGAAAATCCTGAATTGTACGAGGGTGCTATGCCGCACTGGGACTTGGCTAAAAAGTATGATCTTATCGATTTTGAGCTGGGAGTGAAAATAGCTGGGGCTGGTTTTCCGGTTTACAAAGGCAAGGGTAGCCGCTTGCAACGTGCTTTGATTAATTTCTTTTTGGATAGTGCACGTGATGCTGGTTTTGTGGAGGTGCAACCGCCATATGTGGTGAATGCTGCATCGGGCTTCGGCACAGGACAATTGCCCGATAAAGAGGGGCAGATGTATCATGTGGGGCTTGATGATTTGTATTTAATTCCTACAGCTGAGGTGCCTGTTACTAATATTTATCGTGATGTGATATTGGAAGAGGAGGATTTGCCAGTAAAAAATACTGCTTATTCGGCTTGTTTCCGTCGCGAGGCTGGTTCGTATGGTAAGGATGTGAGAGGATTGAACAGATTGCACCAATTTGACAAGGTGGAGATTGTGTGTATCGATAAGCCTGAGAATTCATACGCTCGTCTTGAGGAGATGGTAAATTATGTGCAAACGTTGGTTGAAAAACTTGAGCTTCCATGGCGTATATTGCGCTTGTGTGGTGGTGATATGGGTTTTACATCTGCTCTTACTTTCGATTTCGAGGTTTACTCGGCAGCTCAAAAGCGTTGGCTTGAGGTTAGCTCTGTTTCAAACTTCGAGGATTATCAGGCTAATAGATTGAAGTGTCGTTTTAGAGACGAAAATCGTAAGATTAATCTATGTCATACGCTTAATGGTAGTGCTTTGGCATTGCCAAGAATCGTTGCTGCATTGTTGGAGAATCATCAAACGCCCGATGGTATTCGTATTCCTAAGGCTTTGGTTCCTTACACTGGATTTGATATTATAGATTAAGGTTACTGATATTATATAACGAAGGGGCTGTCTCAAAAGAAAGGCAGCCTCTTTATTTTGTATTAAATTTTTCTTC
>CAYTQG010000112.1:0-3593 GCA_964439965.1 uncultured Proteiniphilum sp. | reverse complement strand
TAAGATGCTATACATTAAATCTAAAATGCATTACATCACCATCTTGAACCACATATTCTTTACCTTCAACGCTCATCTTTCCAGCCTCTTTTACGGCAGCCTCTGATCCATAAGCAATGAAGTCATCATATTTTATTACCTCTGCACGGATAAATCCTTTTTCAAAATCAGTATGAATTACTCCTGCACATTGAGGCGCTTTCCATCCTTTCTCAAAAGTCCATGCTCTCACCTCTTGAACCCCAGCAGTAAAATAAGTTTGCAAGTTTAATAGCTTGTAAGCAGACTTAATAAGACGACTTACTCCAGACTCCTCAAGTCCAATTTCAGAAAGGAACATCTCTCTCTCCTCATAGCTTTCAAACTCTGCAACTTCAGATTCTATCTTAGCTGCAACAATTAAAATTTCAGCTTTTTCATCTTTTACTGCCTCACGAAGTGCATCAACATGTTTATTACCATTTACAGCGCTAGCTTCGTCAACGTTGCAAACATACATCACAGGTTTGTCAGTAAGTAAATAAAGCTCTTTAGCCGCTTTTATTTCATCCTTAGAGTTAAACTCAACTGTACGGGCTGAATTTCCTTGCAATAATGCCTCTCTTATTTTAGAGTAAACCTCAAATGCTAGTTTAGCATTTGCATCACCACCAGTTTTAGCCTGTTTTTCAATTCTTTTTATTCTAGCTTCAATTGTCTCTAGATCTTTCAATTGAAGCTCTGTATCTATAATTTCTTTGTCTCTAACAGGATCAACACTGCCATCTACGTGAGTTACATTTTCATCTTCAAAACAACGAAGAACATGCAAAATAGCATCTGTTTCGCGAATATTAGCTAGAAATTTATTACCTAGCCCCTCACCTTTGCTAGCACCTTTTACTAAGCCAGCAATGTCAACAATCTCAACAGTTGTTGGTAATATACGTTGGGGCTTTACAAATTCAGCCAATTTATTTAATCGCTCATCAGGCACAGTTATTACTCCCAAGTTGGGTTCAATAGTGCAGAAAGGAAAATTAGCAGCTTGAGCTTTCGCATTTGATAAGCAGTTGAAAAGGGTGGACTTTCCTACGTTAGGAAGCCCAACAATACCACATTGTAGAGCCATTTTATATTATAAGTTTTATTGTTTATTCTTTTAAATTGATGATAACCTATAGGAATATAGGGCGACAAAGGTACAAAAAAAAGATATATCATGATGATATACCTTTACATAAACAATTAATTTATTAATAATTACCTGTTTCGCAAACGTGGCTTTGATGGTTTTGAACCAACTTTATCATTAAATCTATTTTTTTTATTTGGCTTCTTTCTCAACTCTTTTGCTTTCGGATTATAAGTTGTATATTTTGAAGAAGACTTTGACCCTTTAGCCCTTGGCGTATTTGCAGACTTGCTACTTACACTACTACTCTTTTTAGATCTTGACTCAGGTTTTCCAATCTTAATATTCTCACTCGATGAATAAGATATTGCATCGTTTAGAATATCCATCTCCTGAGTTGTCAAATATCTCCAATCACCTAAAGGTATCCCTTTTAATGAAATATGCATTATACGAATGCGCTCAAGTTTTGTAACACTATATCCAAGATATTCACACATTCGCCTAATCTGTCGATTAAGACCCTGAACAAGTATTATTGAAAATACAAATTCTGATATTTTTTCTACCTTGCACTTCTTGGTAACTCTACCTAAAATAGGAACACCTGAAGATATTTTTTCAACAAATTCATCCGTTACAGGTCTATTAACTGTTACAATATATTCTTTTTCGTGAGCATTTCCTGCACGAAGTATTTTGTTTACAATATCTCCATTATTGGTTAAGAATATAAGTCCTTGTGAATCCTTATCTAAACGACCGATAGGAAAAATTCGTTCATGATAACCTACAAAGCTTACAATATTATCAGGCACGGTTCTCTCTGTAGTGCTCACTATTCCGCGAGGCTTGTTAAGAGCAATAACTACTAGGTCCTCCTCTTTCTTTGGCTCAATTAGTAAGCCATTCAGATAAACTTTATCCTTTCTAATAACAGTGGTTCCAATCTCTGCTCTCTTTCCATTTACAAACACATGTCCCATCTCAATGTGCTTGTCAGCCTCACGGCGTGAACAAATCCCACTATCACTAATATATTTATTTATACGCATTCCTGTATTCATTATAAACCGTGTATAGCTGATATTTCAAGCATTCTTTCAATAGACTTAACCGATTTAACTCTTAAACCCTCCTCTACAGTAATCTCAGGAGTTTCATTCTTCAAACAAGAATATAGTTTTTCTAGAGTATTCATCTTCATATAAAAACAATCATTACAAGCACAAGTCGAATCCTCTGGAGGAGCAGGAATAAAGTTCTTTTCAGGATTTTCAATTTTCATTTGATGAAGAATTCCTGACTCAGTTGCAACAATAAATTTTTGATTTGCTGAAGAGGTAGCATATTTCAAAATAGAAGAAGTAGAACCTACATGATCTGCTATCTCTAATATATATTTACGACACTCAGGATGCGCCAATATTTCGGCATCAGGATTCTCCTTTTTCAACTGTAATATCTTTTCAAGTGAAAATTGTTCATGAACATGACAAGCGCCATCCCACAACAACATATTTCTTCCAGTTTGTTTGTTTATATAATCCCCTAAGTTCTTGTCAGGTCCAAATATAATCTTCTCATCCTCTGGAAGCGATTCAATAATTTGTTTAGCATTTGTAGATGTTACCACAATTCCAGTCAGTGCTTTTACCGCAGCAGTTGTGTTTACATACGATATCACAGTATGATCGGGATGATTGTTGATAAACTTTTCAAACTCATCAGCCGGACAACTTTCAGCCAAAGAACAGCTTGCTTTAATATCAGGGATTACAACTTTTTTAGTTGGAGACAATATTTTTGCAGTTTCGCCCATAAAATGAACACCACATAACACAATCATATCAGCCGATGTTGTGGCAGCCCACTGAGCTAAGGCCAAACTATCACCAACAAAATCGGCAATATCCTGAATTTCTGCCTCCTGATAGTAGTGCGCCAATATAATCGCATTTTTTTCTTTGCGAAGAATATTTATTTGTTCAATTAATTCTTTCTTTTCCATTTGAAGACATATAATAATTATATAAGTAAAAAATTAAAAAGATAAATATGATAATGATTATAGCCTGTTGATACTGTTAATAACAAATATGCTTTATAGTCTATAAATTGTTATCGTAAAAAGAGTCATCCTTTTCAATACCATATAAACACTAAATGATTATTTAATATGCTGTAAAGCAGAAGTATAAAACCAATATCAACATTTAGCATATATTTATCAAAACCTATTTGTTGATAGCAATCCAATTATAAAAAGACAAATATATGTTCACTACAATGTCTAAATATGATAGATAAATAATTGTAACTTATAGGATAATATCAAATAAGTAATTGAATAATCAATTTATTGAAAACACCAAATTAATATATCATATCTATATTAACTCAGTTCGAACATACTTTCAACAACTTATCATTAGTCTGTGCAAAATTAGAATATAATACTTATTACCACAACAATCAA
>CAYTQG010000111.1:0-3612 GCA_964439965.1 uncultured Proteiniphilum sp. | reverse complement strand
ATTAAAGCCTTGAGCTCAGTTATTGATGCTCAAGGCTTTTTTTGTTTATATGAATCAGTAATTTAATGTCAATCTGTAAAGAGTATTGATTGACTTTTATATTTAAACTATATATAGAATGCACAGATGTAACTTTATTATGTGTTTTCTACAAAGCTATTTCTATAAATCATTTTAAATGGTTATTTTTGTCTTCAATTATGCAAGAATCTTTCAACATACATAATAATAATAAAATTATGCAAGATAGTGATCGTGATTACGAGATCTCTCTTAGGCCTTTAGCATTTGAAACTTTTAGTGGACAAAATAAGATTGTAGAGAATCTGAGAGTTTTCGTTACTGCTGCTCGTATGAGAGGTGAGTCACTTGATCATGTTCTATTGCATGGCCCTCCCGGACTTGGAAAAACAACATTAGCCAATATAATTGCGAATGAGCTGAAAGTTGGTTTTAAAATTACGTCTGGGCCTGTTTTAGATAAGCCAGGTGATTTAGCGGGCATTCTTACATCTTTAGAGCCAAACGATGTGTTGTTTATTGATGAAATTCATCGTTTGTCACCTATTGTTGAAGAGTACCTTTATAGTGCAATGGAGGACTATAGAATAGATATAATGATTGACAAAGGTCCGAGTGCTAGATCAATTCAGATTGATTTAGAGCCATTTACCTTAATTGGTGCTACAACTCGTAGTGGCTTATTGACTAGTCCGCTACGTGCTCGATTTGGTATTAATATGCATCTTGAATATTACAAGCTTGATACTCTTACGGGTATTATATTGCGCTCGGCACGAATACTTGATGTTGAATGTGATGATTCGGCGGCGCATGAGATAGCATCTAGGAGTAGGGGTACTCCACGTATTGCAAATGCATTGTTACGTAGAGTTAGAGACTTTGCTCAAGTGAAAGGCTCAGGAAAGATAGATAAAGAAATTTCAAAATATGCATTAGAAGCATTGAATATAGACAAGTATGGCCTTGATGAAATAGATAATAAAATTCTTCTTACTATAATTGAGAAGTTTAATGGAGGTCCTGTTGGATTGACTACTATTTCAACTGCTATAGGAGATGATGCAGGAACAATAGAGGAGGTGTATGAGCCTTTTCTAATTCAAGAGGGATTTTTGAAGAGAACTCCAAGAGGAAGAGAGGTAACTGAATTAGCATACAGGCATCTAGGAAGGGTAAGAAGTAGCGAACAAGGGGAGCTATTCTAGATATCTTGGAATTATAATTTTAATACAGTTATATCAAGAAATTCAGATTCTCTATTTTATACATTAGAAAATATAATAATTTAGAAATACATATGTCAGACGATAAGAAAATTATTTTTTCGATGGTGGGTGTTAGTAAAACATTTCCACCACATAAGCAAGTATTAAAAGATATATACTTGTCATTTTTTTATGGTGCTAAGATTGGCATTATAGGTCTTAATGGATCAGGAAAATCAACACTACTAAAAATTATTGCTGGTGTTGAAAAAGAATATCAGGGTGATATAGCATCAGACAAAAGTTTTTCTGTAGGATACTTAGAGCAAGATCCAAAATTGGACTCTTCTAAAACAGTAATAGAAATTGTAAGAGAAGGGGTGCAACCGATTATGGACATGCTTGCAGAGTATGAGGACATAAACCTTAAGTTTGGACTACCTGAGTACTATGAAAATGAAGATAAAATGACTCAGCTGTTTGAGCGTCAGGCTCAACTTCAGGATCATCTTGATGCTGCAGATGCATGGAATATTGATAATAGATTAGAGCGTGCAATGGATGCTTTAAGATGTCCACCAGAGGAGCAACCTGTTAATGAGTTGTCTGGAGGAGAGGCTCGCCGTGTGGCTTTATGTAGATTGCTTTTGCAAGAACCTGATGTATTATTACTTGACGAGCCTACCAACCACCTTGATGCTGAATCGATTGATTGGTTAGAACAGCATTTGCAACAATATAAAGGAACGGTTATCTGTATTACTCACGATAGATATTTCCTTGACCATGTGGCTGGATGGATTCTAGAACTTGATAGAGGAGAAGGTATTCCATGGAAGGGTAACTACACATCGTGGCTGGAGCAGAAGACAAAGCGTATGGAGCAAGAAGAGAAGCAAGCTAGCAAACGAAGAAAAACACTTGAACGAGAGTTGGAGTGGATTAATATGGCTCCAAAAGCTCGTCATGCAAAGGGTAAGGCTAGGCTTAATTCGTATGAACAACTTTTGAATCAAGACCAGAAAGAAAGAGAAGAAAAACTGGAAATATTCATACCAAACGGACCACGCTTAGGTAACAAAGTTATTGAAGCTCATGGTGTTTCTAAAGCTTTTGGCGACAAACTCTTGTTTGATGATTTGAACTTTGTATTGCCTCCTAATGGTATTGTAGGAGTTATAGGACCTAATGGTGCTGGTAAAACTACTTTGTTTAGATTAATACAAGGAATTGAAGAAGCTGATAAAGGAACATTTGAAGTGGGAGAGACTGTTGTTACAGCATATGTGGATCAAGCTCATGAGGCAATTGACCCAAACAAGACAGTGTATCAAGTAGTTTCGGATGGTTCGGAATTTATTAGAGTAGGCGGTAGAGATATAAACTCAAGAGCATATCTTTCAAGATTTAATTTTACTGGTGCTGACCAAGAGAAGCTATGTGGTGTATTGTCGGGTGGAGAGAGGAATAGGCTCCACTTAGCTTTAACACTTAAAGCTGAAGCGAATGTTTTACTGCTTGACGAGCCGACCAACGATATTGATGTTAACACACTGCGTGCTTTAGAAGAAGGTCTGGAGAATTTTGCAGGTTGTGCTGTTGTTATCTCTCACGATAGATGGTTTTTAGATAGAATTTGTACTCATATACTTGCATTTGAAGGAAACTCAGAGGTATTCTATTTTGAAGGATCATATAGTGAATACGAAGAAAATAAGAAAATGCGATTAGGAAATGTAGAGCCTAAGCGTGTTAGATATAGAAAATTATAATATCTATGGTTTATGATTAGACTAATACTTTTTGTAATTAGTCTTGCTATTTGCAACTTTATTTACTCTCAAAATTTATCTATTGAGGGTAAAGTGTTTGATAGCAAAACAAATAATCCAATATCCAATGCGACTGTTCAGATTAGAGACAGTCGCATTGATACTGTAACCAACAATGATGGTGAATTTAAATTATTATATCCCGATTCATTGATAAATCGGGATATAGTAATATATAAAGCTGACTATGATGTTTTTAGCCTACCACTTAATATTTTAAATGCACCTAAAATTGAAATCTATTTAGAACATAGAAAAAACACTACCATTGAAGCTACAAATAAAGGCAAAGTTGCTAATTCATTAGATAAAGCTCTTAATTTTGTAATGAATGACTGGGTAGCATTAGGCCCTAAAGACAAAAACAAATTTGACTTTGGGAGATTGCAAACTATCCCTACTATGAATCCTATCGAGGGGTTTCGTTTAAGAGGTGGTATTGCTTCAAATTCAAGATTGAGCCCTAACTTCTTTGTGAAGGGATACCTTGCATATGGCTTTAAAGATAGAAAATTTAAGTATAGAGGAGAAGCTATATATTCTTTTATTCC
>CAYTQG010000110.1:0-3641 GCA_964439965.1 uncultured Proteiniphilum sp. | reverse complement strand
ATTTTAGTTTCTAGTTTGCTAGTATCGGCTGTGGGGTTTTGTTGTTTGATGTTTAGAATTTCATCTACTAATCCTAAAATTGTGTCTACTTTATATTTATCACTAAGCTCCGGAAGTGGGAAATTATCAACATCATATACTAAAATTTTAGGGAAAGCACCTTTTGTAGCTTTAGGCGAAGAATTAAAATGATAAAATGTTGCAAGTTTAGAGTTTAGAATTGCTAATAGGCATTCCAAAGGAAATCTTGCATCACCTTCTTTTATTATAATTATTGCAGGATCATTATACAGTTCATGTTCTGTAATCGATGCAAAGATTCGTGGATTTGTAATTTCACGAATAAGAATTCTTCTTCCGACAAAATATTTTGGATTTCTAGGATTTGCGATACCTTTACAATAATCTATAAATTCCATACCATTCCAATTTACAGAGTATCTAGTAACATCTTCTCCATACAGCCATTTTTTATAAGCACCATCAATATTTTCAAAATGATGGAAAGCTCTATTTTCAATAATATCTTTACTTTGCCCCTTATATTTATCATAGGCGATAAGCCCCTGACTAGTTTCTGGAAACAATAAACTAAGCCTTATCCTACCAAGATTTATTTTATGTGTTAGATTTACAACGTCTTGTCCTAACCTAAAAACTAAACCCCAGTTATGAATATTTTGTATCATAAAATCTTTAAAATAGAATTTCAAGTCTCTATCCAAGAAATCATTAAAGCTTTTAATGTCACTAGTATCTTTGTAATACACTTTATTATGTCCTGAATTATGCTTGGTAAACTGAAACACTATATTCCTCACAGTTGCATCTTCAAAGACAATTATATCTGTGCAGTCAAGAACTTCATTTACTTCCCAATTGTCTAGGATATTAATTCGGTAGGATTGAGCAAAAACATTAAACAAAATCGTATTGGGTATTATATATGAGATATTACCTTGATTTTTTAGAATCTCTCTACCCTTATCAATAAACCAATAATAAATTTCATAATCTGGAACTTTTGACAAGTTTTCTACTAAATATTTACGCTGCTCTCCTTTTATCGACACACCATACGGCGGATTCCCAATTACCACATCAAAGCCCACAAAATCACCATCATCATTAAGCACTTCGGGAAACTCAAAGCGCCACTCAAAAGCATTTTCATAAATCTTATTAGATTTTATCTCCTCCACCTCTTTCTCCAGCTTTGATATATGATTGCCAAGTTGCTTCACTTTTTTATCAAGCTCGTTTTTCTCCTTTTTGGTCATCTCAAAAAAAGATGTCTGCTGCGTAAGGTTTAGCAACTCACCTCTATACTTACTTAAGCGTTTCAGACGTGGGTCGTTTTGAGAAATCTCGCTCTTAAAGTCAGATTTTATAGTAGCAATAAGGTTTTCCATTTCGCGCTTTTGCTCCTTATTGTGCGCATTGCGATATGTTGACACCGCTATTCTATAGCTTTCGATAGTCCATTTGCTACTACGTAGTGCCTGTTTCAAATCAGAGTCTAAAGAAAAACGACTTACCAATGAGTTTCCTATCTTGATATTGATATCAATATTGGGCAAAGTTTGTAGCTCAGGCACTTCGGATGACGACATTGCAGTGTCTTTAATATAATATGCATTTTTGAGCAACTCAATCCATAATCTAAGACGACATATCTTTACCGAGTTGGGATTTATATCAACACCAAAGAGAGAGTTTTCGATAATGGTTTGCTTTTCGTGAAATAGTGCCTCTTGCACACGCTGACTTTCGGTCGAATAAGGGTTATATTCAAATAGTCGGCTACTATCGTCTGTAATTATCAATTCGTCATTTTCCACCACCACATGATATTCCTTTAGCCGCATTCCATCTCGATCTTGCAATATCTTTAAGTCATTTTTTACGGCTATTATCTCGTTTAGTGCCGACACCAAGAAGTGCCCCGAACCCACAGCTGGATCACATATCTTGATGCTATTAACTATTTTGTTTGCCTCAACTATATCATCTATCTTATTATATACATCGGTCAAAGTTTTGCAGGTCCAATTTTTTGTGTCGTTAAACTTCTGAACTACTGCACGACGTATTGTTTCGCGACTCATATACATGGTTATAAATCCAGGTGTGAAAAACGATCCATCCTTATATCCATTTATCTTTTCGAAGATAAGCCCAAGCACCGAGGCATTAATTAGAGTTTTGTTTTCTTCTTGAATCTCTTCGGCTCCCTCACTACTAAAATCATAAGCATCTAGAAATCTAAACAAATAATCGAGCGTGGGTAGGCTACCACTAATTCGTCGGCCATTACTATCTTTTAGCACCGTTTGCGAATGAATAGACATAAGCTTATCATCTCGCAAATTGCTAATAAATAATGTATTGTGTTCTAGCTTGGTGGGTTCAAATAGGGTAGAATTAAGATACGGTATATTCTTAAAAGCTGTTGCCACATCCTTATTTCGATTATTCTGACGACGAGCCAATACCTGAAAAAAGAGAGTATTTACATCATCATAGTTCTTCAACTTTTTGCTATTCAAGAAAGCCATCTCTTGAGCTAAATGTGCATCGGCACCATGCTTGTGATATTTGATAAGTTGCGCTTCTAGAAGCTTCAAGAATAAAATTCTATTTATCCACGTAATAGCCAACTCTAAAGCCACATTAAATAATCGTTCATCCTTTGTTACTCCATACTGTGAGGCATTTTCAAGCCTATATATTTTATCTAAAGCATCAAGTTGATTAATAGCTTCCTCTATAAGCGAAGCACCATCGCGACTACCTGCTTTATGACGATCAATTAGCTTTTTACCCCCCTGTTTTATTTCGGTAAGTCCCATTATATGCAGCAGTTCGGCATAGAATGCTTTATCCAGCGTATTACTATCATTGCTGAAAGGAAGTTTCAAAAGATGCTCGGGCGACAGCAGTTTGAATAAGCGTATAAGTTTATTATCATCATGCTTTGGCTCTTTGGTCAATAATTTTCGATAGTCATTAATATTAAAGTAGGTAAACTCTATTTCGCTTGTCAGGTTGCGTATATACGGCTCAGCTATCTGTGTATAAAAATAATCAGTTCTATTATCGGACAGCCTACCCTCTTCAAAATCGATATATTTCTTTACAAAGGCTTTATTTTGTGCAAACAATCTATCAAACACCATGGAGTCGAATATAAAACATTCATTCATATTCGTAGCAATTAGATGTCGCACTTCCAGATTGTTAAGTGTTATTCGCTCGCGCATATAGTACAACACAAGTTCGTGAAAAGCCTTTCGATTTATATCATCCGTGCGAATCATCTCAGCGGCGTTGTTAGGCTTCTTGGTTTCAATAATAACTCCCACCGATGCACTAGCTTTATTGCCATTGTGTATCACCAAATCATTGCGTCCTTTGGTATTTATAAAATAGTGTTGCTTGTAGTACGTATCTTTTAGGAAGTCAGATAGCAGATTTTTATGAAACTCCTCACTCTCATCATCATTCATTCTGCTTAGCATTATTGACAGATTAGTTTTAAAAATCTCAATTTCAGAGCGATTGGGCTTTTGCTTCAGGAATGCTTTATTAAGTGCTTGACGAGGTTCTAATTGATTTAGTTTCATAACTTATAATGATAG
>CAYTQG010000109.1:0-3654 GCA_964439965.1 uncultured Proteiniphilum sp. | reverse complement strand
TTTCTTTTTCTTCATAATCTATTAATGTTTAAAAATTAAGTGCACTACCTATTAAGACAAATAAGTAAGGAAAAAGTTAAATCCATGCTGTTAATTTTTTTGAAAAGTAAAAGCGTTCAACAGTCAATTTGTTGAACGCTTTATATTATTTATCTAATAAGCGAAGGTTAGTCTTTAAACTTTGCTTTCAAGAACTCTCTGTTCATACGTGCAATGTGTGTGATAGATATATTCTTTGGGCATTCTTGTTCGCAAGCACCAGTATTTGTACAATTACCAAACCCAAGCTCGTCCATTTTAGCTACCATTGCTTTGGCACGTCTTGATGCCTCCACTCTACCTTGAGGCAGAAGTGCAAGTTGGCTTACTTTTGCTGAAACAAACAACATTGCCGAACCATTTTTACATGTAGCAACACAAGCTCCACACCCGATACAAGCGGCAGCATCCATAGCCTCGTCAGCATCAGCTTTTGGAATTGGAATTGCATTTCCATCAGGCACACCACCAGTGTTCACTGAAGTATAACCTCCTGCCTGAATTATCTTATCAAATGCAGTACGGTCAACCATCAAGTCTCTGATTACTGGAAAACCTGCTGAACGCCATGGCTCAACCGTGATAGTGTCTCCCTCATCAAACGAACGCATATGCAATTGGCATGTAGTGATGTCCTCATCTGGTCCATGTGGGTGACCATTTATATACAAACTACACATACCACAAATACCCTCACGACAGTCATGATCAAAAACTATCGGCTCTTTATTTTCATTAATCAGTTGCTCGTTGAGAATATCCAACATTTCAAGAAAAGAACTACCCTGCGAGATATTTTTCAAATCATAGGTTTCAAAACGTCCCTTAGTCTTGGGTCCTCTCTGACGCCAAACTTTTACTTTTATATTTATATTTTTATCCATTGGATGATACGATTTTAAAATTATGACTTATAATTACGCTGTTGTCTCTCAACAAATTCATAAATGAGTGCCTCTTTATACAAAACAGGATCTTTGTCCTCACCTTGATATTCCCAGCAAGATACATAAGAGAAATCCTCATCATGACGCAAAGCTTCTCCCTCTTCAGTTTGATGTTCTAAACGGAAATGACCACCACACGACTCTTCTCTATCAAGAGCATCGTGAGCCATTAGTTCACCAATCTCAATAAAATCAGCAAGACGAAGTGCTTTTTCCAACTCTATATTCAAATCGTCACCACTTCCTGGAATACGAACATTAGTCCAAAAATCTTTTTTAACCTCCTTCAGCATTCCAATAGCCTTCTTTAGTCCTTCAGCATCACGCCCCATACCAACGAAATCCCACATTACATGGCCAAGTTTCTTATGGATAGAGTCAACTGAATGCTTTCCTTTTATATTCATCAATCGGTTGATACGATCATTGATTTCCTTTTCGGTAGCCGCAAACTCTGGTGCATCAGTAGTAAATCTTGGCACATTAATTTGATCAGCCAAATAACTTTGAATAGTATATGGCAAAATAAAGTATCCATCAGCCAAACCTTGCATAAGCGCAGAAGCACCAAGTCGATTAGCACCATGATCAGAGAAGTTAGCTTCGCCAATTGCGAACAAACTTGGGATAGAAGTCATCAGCTCATAATCCACCCACAGTCCACCCATTGTATAGTGAATAGCAGGATAAATCATCATAGGAGTTTCATATGGATTATCATTTACAATCTTTTCGTACATCTGGAATAAGTTTCCATAGCGTGCCTCCACCACATCTTTGCCAAGTCTCTTGATAGCATCAGCAAAATCTAAATACACAGCCAATCCAGTTGCTCCAACACCAAAACCTGCGTCACAACGCTCTTTTGCAGCACGAGATGCAACGTCGCGTGGAACAAGGTTACCAAATGCTGGATAACGACGCTCCAAATAGTAGTCTCTATCCTCTTCCTTAATCTGCGTTGGTCTCAATTTTCCATTTCTAATAGCTTCAGCATCTTCTTTCTTTTTAGGAACCCAAATACGACCATCGTTTCTTAGCGATTCCGACATTAAAGTAAGTTTAGACTGAGATTCACCATGTACTGGAATACATGTTGGGTGAATTTGAGCCATACATGGATTACCAAACATTGCACCCTTCTTGTAGCACTGCCATGCTGCTGAACCGTTTGATTCCATTGCATTAGTAGATAAGAAGAAAGCATTACCATAGCCACCAGTTGCAATCACAACTGCATGCGCAGCATAACGTTCTAACTTACCTGTCACAAGATTACGTGCTATAATACCACGTGCTTTACCATCAATAAGCACTAAGTCAACCATTTCGTGACGAGTATATAACTTAACTTGGTTTTTATGAACCGCACGGCTCAAAGCACTATATGCACCAAGTAGCAATTGCTGCCCTGTTTGTCCACGAGCATAAAATGTACGTGATACCTGAGCACCACCAAAAGAGCGGTTGTCTAACAAGCCACCATACTCGCGTGCAAAAGGCACACCTTGCGCCACGCATTGGTCAATAATACTATTTGACACTTCAGCCATACGATACACATTAGCCTCACGTGCACGGTAGTCACCACCTTTAATTGTATCATAAAATAGACGATAAACAGAGTCACCATCATTTTGATAATTCTTAGCAGCATTAATACCACCTTGTGCGGCAATAGAGTGAGCTCTACGTGGTGAATCTTGAATACAGAAGTTCAACACATTGAATCCTAATTCACCAAGTGAAGCAGCTGCTGAAGCACCAGCAAGTCCAGTTCCCACAACAATTACATCAAGACGACGTTTGTTTGCAGGATTAATAAGTTTTTGATTTGCTTTATAGTTAGACCACTTATCAGCCAAAGGACCAGCAGGTATTTTAGCATCTATATGTAGTTTATTTTCTTTATTAGTCATAGTCATTAAATGTTTTTTCAAATTTTATTGAAGCAGTTGGTTCTATATTCCAAGATAAGCAGCATTGCTAAAACCTAAGAGATACGCTACAGGAATTGCAGCAAACAATACACAAATGATTGTAGCAAGAGCGTAAGAAATCTTTTTCAAACGTGGCAGCCAAATCTGGTTGCTCCATCCTAATGTGTGCATTGCACTCCAGAAACCATGCGTAAGGTGAAACCAAATAGCCACCAGCCATACTAAGTAAATAACGCTATTCAATGGATTTTGGAATAGTTGCTCAATAAAGAACACACCTGCTTTTGGATTGCCACTACCAAAATCCACCCCTAACATGTGCATAACTTCCACAAGTTGCATTTTGTACCAGAAGTGGTAAAGGTGCAATAATAAGAATCCAAGAATAATAACGCCCAAAACGAACATGTTTTTGGAAGCCCACGAAACTGTTCGTTGTGGTTTTGCAACAGCATATCTACTTGGACCTCTTGCTTTCATATTTTGCAGAGTCAAAATAGTTGCATAAATGATGTGAATGATAAAGCCCGCAGCCAAAACCGCAGTTGCTATTAACGCATACCAATTCGCACCTAAGAAATCCACAATCACATCATACCCTTTTGCTGATATAAGCACAACGATATTCATAAGACTGTGGAACAATAAAAACAAAACGAGAAATAATCCTGAAATACTCATGATCATTTTTCGTCCGATAGAAGAATTAATTAACCAGCTCATAAAAT
>CAYTQG010000108.1:0-3666 GCA_964439965.1 uncultured Proteiniphilum sp. | reverse complement strand
TAATACCTCTATATCACAACCTTTTTGAAGCTTTTTTTATCCCGAACTCACGTTATTAAGACAAATAAGTAAGGAAAAAGTTAAATCCATGCTGTTAATTTTTTTGAAAAGTAAAAGCGTTCAACAGTCAATTTGTTGAACGCTTTATATTATTTATCTAATAAGCGAAGGTTAGTCTTTAAACTTTGCTTTCAAGAATTCTCTATTCATTCGTGCAATGTGTGTAATTGAGATATTCTTCGGACACTCTTGCTCACAAGCTCCTGTGTTAGTACAGTTACCGAATCCCAACTCATCCATTTTTGCAACCATAGCTTTTGCACGCTTTGCAGCTTCCACTTTACCTTGAGGAAGAAGTGCTAGCTGGCTCACTTTTGCTGATACAAATAGCATTGCCGAACCATTCTTACATGTTGCCACGCAAGCACCACAACCAATACATGAAGCTGCATCCATAGCCTCATCAGCATCAGCCTTAGGAATAGGTATAGCATTACCATCAGGAATACCACCAGTGTTAACCGATACATATCCACCAGCTTGAATAATCTTATCGAAAGCTGTGCGATCTACCATCAAGTCGCGAATAACAGGGAACCCTGCCGAACGCCAAGGCTCAACGGTAATAGTATCACCCTCGTCAAACGAGCGCATATGCAACTGACAAGTAGTTATATCCTCATCTGGTCCGTGTGGATGACCATTAATATACAAGCTACACATTCCACAGATACCCTCACGACAGTCATGATCAAAAACAACAGGCTCTTTTCCGTCATTAATCAATTGTTCGTTTAGAATATCCAACATTTCTAGAAAAGAACTCCCCTGAGATATGTCTTTTAGTTCATATGTTTCAAAGCGTCCTTTTGTTTTGGGTCCTCTTTGACGCCAAACTTTTAGTTTAATATTTATATTTTTGTCCATAGGATATTACAGTTTTAAAATTACGACTTATAGTTACGTTGTTCTCTCTCAACAAACTCATAAACTAGAGGCTCTTTATATAATACAGGGTCTTTATCTTCTCCCTGATATTGCCAGCATGATACGTATGAGAACTCTTCATCATTACGCAATGTCTCTCCCTCTTCAGTTTGATGCTCTAATCTAAAGTGCCCACCGCAAGACTCTTCTCTATCAAGTGCATCGTGTGCCATTAGTTCACCAATTTCTATAAAGTCTGCAAGACGTAGTGCTTTCTCTAGTTCAACGTTCAAGTCATCACCACTTCCTGGAATACGAACATTCGTCCAAAAGTCTTTCTTAACCTCTTTCAGAAGCCCAATTGCTTTTCTTAATCCTTCAGCATCTCTCCCCATTCCAACAAAATCCCACATCACGCGACCAAGTTTTTTGTGGATAGAATCTACAGAGTGCTTACCATTAATATTCATCAATCTATTGATACGATCTTTGATTGCTTTTTCTGCCTCATCAAACTCAGGAGCATCAGTAGAGAATCTTGGAACATTAATCTGATCCGATAGATAGCTCTGGATTGTATATGGAAGAATGAAATAACCATCCGCCAAACCTTGCATCAGTGCAGAAGCTCCTAGGCGGTTAGCACCGTGATCAGAGAAGTTAGCCTCACCAATAGCAAACAGGCTAGGAATTGAAGTCATTAGTTCATAATCAACCCACAGTCCACCCATTGTATAGTGAATAGCAGGATAAATCATCATCGGAGTTTCGTATGGATTGTCATTTACAATCTTTTCATACATTTGGAATAGGTTACCGTAACGAGCCTCAACTACATCTTTTCCTAAACGATTGATAGCATCAGCAAAGTCAAGATATACAGCCAAACCTGTTGTTCCTACTCCAAACCCAGCATCACAACGCTCTTTAGCAGCACGCGATGCAACGTCACGTGGTACAAGGTTACCAAAAGCAGGATAGCGACGCTCTAGATAGTAATCTCTATCCTCTTCTTTAATTTGAGTTGGCTTCAACTTACCAGTTCTAATTGCTTCAGCATCCTCTTTCTTCTTTGGAACCCAAATACGACCATCGTTACGCAACGACTCAGACATCAACGTCAGTTTCGATTGTTGTTCACCATGTACTGGAATACAAGTTGGGTGAATCTGAGCCATACATGGGTTACCAAACATAGCTCCCTTTTTGTAACATTGCCAAGCAGCAGAACCATTACACTCCATCGCATTTGTTGAAAGGAAAAATGCATTTCCATAACCACCAGTAGCAACAACCACCGCATGTGCTGCAAAACGCTCCAAGTCACCAGTTACGATATTTCTAGCTATAATTCCACGTGCTTTTCCATCAATAAGAACAAGGTCAACCATCTCATAACGAGTATATAGTTTTACTTGATTGTTATGAACTGCACGGCTCAATGCACTATATGCACCAAGAAGCAACTGCTGACCGGTTTGTCCACGAGCATAGAAAGTACGAGATACTTGCGCACCACCAAACGATCTATTATCAAGCAAACCACCATATTCGCGAGCAAAAGGAACACCTTGAGCCACACATTGGTCAATAATATTGTTTGACACCTCAGCCATACGATAAACGTTGGCCTCACGTGCTCTATAGTCACCCCCTTTAATCGTGTCATTAAACAAACGATAAACAGAGTCACCATCATTCTGATAGTTCTTTGCAGCATTAATACCACCTTGGGCAGCAATAGAGTGAGCGCGTCTTGGCGAGTCCTGAATAGTAAAGTTCATAACGTTGAATCCAAGTTCGCCCAACGAAGCAGCCGCCGAAGCGCCAGCCAATCCAGTTCCTACCACAATAATATCAAGGCGACGTTTATTGGCCGGATTGATAAGCTTTTGTTTTGCTTTATAATTTGTCCACTTATCAGCCAAAGGTCCTCCAGGGATCTTGGCATCAATCTGTAGTATATTTTCTTTTTGTAAATTAGTCATAGTCATTAAAAATTTTTCAAGTTTATCGAAACTTATAGATTTTACATACCAAGGTAAGCTGCATTGCTAAAGCCAAGGAGATAAGCAACAGGAACTGCTGCAAATATCACACAAATAACAGTTGCAAGCACATATGAAATTTTCTTCAAGCGTGGAAGCCATACTTGATTGCTCCATCCCAGCGAGTGCATTGCACTCCAGAATCCATGTGTAAGGTGAAACCAAATAGCCACCAACCATACAAGGTATATAACACTATAAATTGGATTTTTAAACAGCATCTCAATCCAATAAACACCTCGAGTAGCGTTCTCAATGCTACCGAAATCCATATTAAGCATATGCATAACTTCAACTAATTGCATTTTGTACCAGAAGTGGTAAAGGTGCAACAATAAAAATCCAAGAATAATAACACCCAGTACGAACATGTTTTTAGATGCCCAAGAAACTGTTCTTTGAGGTTTAGATACTGCATATCTACTTGGACCACGTGCTTTCATGTTTTGCAGAGTCAAAATAGTTGCATAAATGATGTGAATGATAAAGCCTGCACCAAGAACAATAGTTGCTATCAATGCATACCAATTCGCACCCAGAAAGTTCACAATGACGTCATATCCCTCTGCTGAAATAAGCACAACGACATTCATCAAACTGTGAAACAATAAAAATAAGACGAGAAATAATCCTGTTATACTCATGATCATTTTTCGTCCGATAGAAGAATTAATTAACCAGCTCATAAAAT
>CAYTQG010000107.1:0-3690 GCA_964439965.1 uncultured Proteiniphilum sp. | reverse complement strand
TTTGTAGAAGATCTTATTTCATACATTTCTCACCATGCCTTATCAGATTATGTGATAAAATCACAAGCCTATAAAAAAAACAGGAAACCATGTATAACAATAAAATCTCGCTAGCGGTTAGCTTGCCTCAGTTATTAAGTCAAGATTTTCAGGCCTGTCCTCAAGCTTCGAGAATTTTCCAACAACAAACGGCATATCGTCTGTCATATCAATTCGTGAAGCAACGGGTGCAATCTTCGCTGCCAATTCTTTGGCTTTGCGTCTTCTTGTGGCTCTTGCATTAACAATAGAACGCGAGCGATCGAAAATCTTGCCCAATGATAAAATTAGCTGCCCACACACCTTTAAACCATGAATTGTATACTCAATCTCTACGGTTTTAACCAAAGCTTTGAGCGTTTCAGTGGCATCCTTGCGGCACTTAGTTGCATTAAGCCTCGCCATGTCAGAACTCGACGAATCCACATTGCGTGTCACTCGCATGTCCAGATACTCGTTGTTCACTTTAGCCAGATCCGAGAATGGCTTCATCCATCCTAGACTGTCTAATGCTTCAACCACTGGTTGATTTTGATCAAGATCCAAAAGCACTCCTGCAATTAGGTTAGTAATAGTGTCTTGTGAAACAGCAAGATCGCTATCAAATCGGCCATTAAACCAATTGCTGATAATAAACCCACTAATTTTCTCATCCTCATCTATTCGGTACGGGCCCGAATTGATAAGGTGTCGAATGCTTCTAAGACCATTAATACGCAAATCATTGAGCCTACTTGCAGACTTCGTCTGTTCGATCGTCTCTAAATCCTTGCGCATCAAATCCAATAGCCCCATTTGGGCAGTTAAACTCTCTAATAGCATAGCAAAGCTAGCGTTTTCAATAGAATGAGGAGTCTCCTCAACTGTTTTTACGACTTCCTTCATAAAACTAACAAGCTCATCATTTCTTAAGTTTCGAATGAATCCAAGTCCTTGCAATTTTTTTTTCATTTAATAATTATTTAATTGTAAAATATTAAAATCTCATCATCGGGGTAGCTCCCAAACCATAATTTCATCAATACTATGCAGATGATATGGGTTTTATCGCCAATAATTCGATCCGTTAATTGTCTATCACACAGTCCCTGCCTGCATCACAAAAGGCATGTATGATAGTTGTCCATTTTTGAACTCGACAAAGGTAACATATCAAAACTTACTTGCCAAACATTTTAGCAACAAAATTCACATTTATAAAGAAACAAATTGCAAATTATTAAAAATAGATATATCTATAAGAAATAATCGCAGAATATCTTCAATTTAAGAATATCTATATGCTAAACATTGCACATAACACAAACCTGTGTTAATTAGACCCCATTTCATTAAAAACACGATATTGTATTAATCTCAACACCATATAGCCACACATTCATAGTGAAGGCAGTTTCTTTAATTCTTAAAACAACATGATTTAGTATCATTATGATACCAAAACACGAGGGAGGGTTGACGAAGTGTTAAATTGGTGGTTGGATGTTGGCTGTTAGCGGTTGGCTATTGGTTATTGGCTATTGGCGATTGAACGTGTCGTAACGAATGCAGATTGTCATTTTGAGCGTAGCTGTAGTAAAGCGAAAGCGGAATCGAAAAATCTGTTTGATCAGCTTTTTTCAGTTGATTAAACAGATTTCTCCATTGCACTACGCTTTGCTTCGTTGAAGTCGAAATGACGGTAGGGTTAATCAATTAATCAATCATAGCCCTCAAATTCCACTCTGCATCCCTATCGCCCGCACTCACAGCTTCTTCAAATATCTTACGAGCGGCATCAGTATCGCCAATGCGGGCATATGCCACACCTAAGTTGTTGAGCATATCTGCCCTAAACTTGCTTTTTTCGATAGCCTTAATGGCGTGCTCGTGGCGACCTTCCTCAATATAGAAAGCAATTGCATTGGCTACAGCTATCTTGCTTTCTGGATATATTTGCGATGCAACTTCAAATATCTTTTTAAACTCGGTGCTCGCTACGTCATAATTTTGGGCAAGAAACAATATTTCATCCAGACTGAGCGAGCAAGGTTCGTTTACAATATGCTCGTATAGTTGGGCAATGGTATTATCTGAAAAAGGCGATTTGCCATGACTTTGCTCAACAGTTTCCGGAATAATAACATCGGGCACAATAAATGAAATTTTATAAGTGGGCGGAGGTGCCACTACGGGCAATAAATATTTGAACACAGGGTAATTCACCTCTTCGGCTAAACAGGTGGCACATTTGGTTATAGAGAATTTTAGCATCATTTGTGCATCATGCATCCACGAGGCGTAATCTAACGATGCAGAGAAATTGATACGTTGTAGCAACTTATTATGCCTTACCATCGAGCTATACAAATTGGCGGGCAGTGGCGAACTATTGTGGAAGTGATGGTTGCGGGATACAACCTTAAGCCTGGTTTTACCCATCACAGCCACAGGATTCAGCTCTATCAAATCCTCAGCTTCGTTTGATTTAATAATGGGTGTGATAATTATCAAATCATTCGGATTGACAAACAAATCATCAAGCACAATATCAAACAACACATCTACTCTATCTCCATTTTGATTTATTGATTTCAAAACGGTATTTATTGCCAATACTTTATTACTTTGAGCAAAAATACTGCCCATAGAGGATAGCAAAACAAGTGCCCCTATTATATATATGTGTAAAAATGTCTTTTGCATCTGATTTTAATAATTTATACTCAAAGGTATCATACCGGAATCATTTTCGTGATTTGCTTATTTGAGATTGATTGTTATGCTTACGTTATAAGATTTTGCGTGAATTATTTAAAGAAATAGATCAGCGAAACACCAGCTTTGGTAACTCCAAAGTAGTTGTAAGTATTTTTATTTAGTGAAGCCCCAAGTTTTTCGCCACTAAACTTTTCGTAATTAACGTGCGCATACCCTGCCCCAACATTTGCCTCTAAGTTCCATCTTTTTGATAAAATCCATTGATAGCCATAGCCTATCCCCGCACCATAGAGATAGCCCTCGTAGCGATGATTTCGAATTTGCCCTACATTAAATTGCGCACCATTGAGATGAAGAGCCATAAAACCCCCATTAAATTTTTCGTGAAACCAAAAGCGATATTCTGGTTGCACCAATATATGCTTTATCTTACGATTGTTTCCATATTCAAAAATATTTACACTGCCTCCTAGCTCCAAAGTACTTTTCGGACCAAGCGACATCTCCAATTGTAGGTTGGGCGATGTGGTAGCAGCATAAAGCAGATTGGTTTTGATAGCTACTTTTTGTGCCGATATCGAAAAAGTGGTACAAAACAAAGCTATCGCCATAAGCAGCCCAACTCTGCGAGATTCGATTTTCATATTAAAGTTTTTAGTATTTAGTCCTATTGCTTGCAATGTCAAAATTAATATTCAATTATCAGTAAAAACAACACCTATATATATAATGTGTAAAATGTAACAAAGATGAACTTGTTTTACGACAAATTTCGTTGCTCACAAAAGTAAGTATTTTGTTGATATACCACAATACAATCTCTAATATATAATATTTGCCATCTCTTTTATTCCAAACTCTATAGTTGTTTACCATTTAACATTCTTGGAAAAAGGAGAGTTTTTAATGTTAATATTTTAACATTACAGAATCTGCTACCACAAACCATTG
>CAYTQG010000106.1:0-3743 GCA_964439965.1 uncultured Proteiniphilum sp. | reverse complement strand
CTGTGAATGTATTTGTGGTAAAATGAATAAAAGCATTCATTTCCATTTCATGCCATTTTAACTGGTCATCGGTTGGGGTGGGACCAATGGCCGTAGGTGGATCTTGTTCCACATTGGCACAAGAGGCAAGTATTAATACTAACAGGAGATATTTAAGTTTTGAAAAATAGTTCATAGTTTTATTGTATTATTTATTTCAACGTTATTCTCATGATTTTTGACAATTGTTTATAGTCACCTTTTTTTTCACAAAAGTGACCGTCTGAGTGTTTTAATTTTATATATTTGTATTGTTAAGTGAATACTAAATTATTTAGCTAATGTGTTTACTTTATTAATTCTTGAGCGATAGGTGTTGGCGCACTTATCGCTTTTTTCATTTTGTGTATTGGGGTCTTGTCATAGGCAAATGAGTTTTTGTTTTAGGGGTTTATAAATTTATTTTGTTAGTGTTATTATATTGTTTTCTGTATCTTTTTTCATGTTGAATTTTCGTATTTTCTGTATTATTCTGAGTATTTCGTCTATGCCGTCGCGTTGTCGAAACTTCCCGGTGTATCTTACGTTGAATATTTCGGGATCTTCTACAATTATTTTCACATCGTAGTATAGTTGTAGTTTTTCTATTATGTCTATAAGTCGCTCATTATCGAAAGCATACACTCCCTCGGTCCAGAGGAAGTAGTCGCGGTTTTCGGTTTTGCCAATCTTCATTTGGTTGCCCTCCACCGTTAGTTGCTCGTTGGGTTTTAGGGTTACACCACGGTCTTCGGCATTTTGTTTGTATATCCTCAGCGAGCCCTCTAAGAGATTGGTTTTTACGAAATTAGTTTCGGGATAGCTGTGCACATTAAATTGAGTGCCAAGCACTTTTAGTTCCACATCTTTGGTTGATACCACAAAGGGGCTTCTCTTGTTTTGTGCAATATCAAAAAAGGCTTCACCTTCGATTGATACATGTCTGCGCTTTTTCGAAAAGTGCGATGGATACTTTATTGTAGAGTTGGCATTAAGCCACACGGTGCTCCCATCCTCAAGGGTGAGTTGTGCTCTTTGCCCAGCGGGCACATATAGCGAGTTTAGTTCGGTTCCGCTTGTGCTATTATATATATAATGTGTGATAAAAAAGGTAGATGCTATTAGCACTATCGCCACGGCGGCATATCTAAGGGTAGTGGCAATGATTTGACGCTGCTTTTTGTGCTTCACTTGTGCTTCAAATCTCTTGAAGCTATCTTTACCCTCTTCCTTGTTGGTAGCCAAAGTGCTTATTTGCGAGAGGGCATATATGTTTTGCAATCTCACAAATTCTTTTTTCAGGTTTGCATCGTGTTGTACTTCTCTTAGCAGGTTTGTTTTTTCCTGTTTCGAGATGTCGCCTGTAAAATATTTTAAGAGTATATCGTTCATTTATTTTTGCGTCCTTTAATATATAAACGAACGACCTACAAAAAACCGCTAAAGAAAAATCAATAAATATCAAAATAAAAAGAAAATAAGTAACGGAACGTAATCTTTTAGCATTTCTTTTAGTCTTTTGTTGGCTATAGCCATCTGACTTTCAACCGTGTGTATGGATATGCCAAGTTCTATGGCAATTTGTTTTTGTTTTTTGCCTTCTATTTTATTTAACACAAATATTTCTCTGCATCGGTCGGGTAGGCTATTAATTGCGTTTTCTATTACAGCTTCGATATCGTTGTTCGAAAATATTTTATCGTCGAGATATTCCAGCGATTGCATCTTCATTTCAAGAAGTAGGGCGTGTTCGTCCTGAATTTTTTCTTTCACTTTTTGTGCCACAGTGCTACGCCTCAAAAAGTCGATACAGCGATTGCGAACCGAGGTAAACAGAAACGATAAAAGATTGGTATGAGATGATATAAGTGCATTATTTTCCCATAACTCCATAAAAACATCCTGCACAATGTTTTCGGCCTCTTCGGCACTTACTACATATTCTTGTGCAAAATACTTCATGCGAGAGTAGTGAGAAATATAAATCTCTTCAAACTCTATTATCTTTTTTGCTTGTTCGGGCACTGTATCGTGTTTGTTTGTTTTTTTACAAAATTAGTATTTGCTTTTGAAATTGCAAAAGAAAAATAAATAAGATTGAAATAAAATATAAGAGGGAATACGGCTTAGCCATATCCCCTCTGCACTTTATTATTCAACAGTTCAAAAGAGTTTTATTCTATGAACAAAAAATGTGTTACCCATATTGGGGATCTTCATTTTCATCTTCTTTGCTGTTGCCGGAGATTGGCTCAACACCATTTTGCTCGGTATTTGCGTCATCCATGGTTTTGTTTTTCTGGTTTTTACGTTGAGTTTTACGCAATTCATGTATTGTTTTTGCTCTACTCAACACATCTTCCAAAGATTTCACTAAGTGATTTGCCACATCTTTTTCGTTCCAAAAAACTTCGCGTTCGATGATTCCAAAAAGAATCTTCAAGTCTCGCATAGCATCCCTACGAACTTTTTTAGTATCTACATAGCGAGTCTTTTTCTCGGCTCTTTCTATAGATCTCTGCTTTTGCAAAACTTTAAGCTCTTCGTTAATACTTATAAGCTTCACAAATAGGCTGGTTGCATTCATCTTTTCCATTACCTCCAATAATTTGACATCCATTTCAAGATCCATAGCAATGTCATCGATTCGGCGTGTCATTACGTCTTGCTGATTTTTGGCGGCAATGTTGTCATGCTTTCTAAACCATTTTTCGAGATAGTCAGCCCCTTCTTTGTTCTTATCATCCGGATGAATAAGGTTTGCTTTGATTGATAACTTTAAGGATCTAAAAGCATCACAACGCTTTGTATGCAACTCTGCGATTGTTTTGGTGAGTTCATGAACTCTGTCCTTAGCCCTAATCATGTTAGTAAACTGGTGGTTTTGCAATGCCCTCTCGAGAGCTGTGTCAAATACCTCGTTCGAAACTTTGTGTTCAACTGTTTGAAGCACATGCATAAGTTGATCGTAAAGAACAACGAATGCGTCATTTTGTAAGTGTCCCATAAACGACACTTGTGATATTTTTCCCATTTATTATATTTTAATAATGGTTCAACTAAGTCTCCTCAATAACGATTTATAGGAAAAGGATTTTCTTAATTGTGCATTCCTTTCTCCTTAAATCAAAATTGATTCGACCATTAATTAATACTCCACACTATGCACTTTGTGTGGATTTGATGTATGCGATAAGACGTATCTATTTCTTAAAAGCTAGATACAACTTATCCAGTTGTAATAAAAAATTAAGATGGATTAAGGGAGTTGTGTTAACTTCTCCCCCGTTCAATTAGGGTGATTTACTTTGTCTTGCTTTTGCATTTGCTTTGCTCAGATATATGGCATTGCAAATCAATTTTAGCAATAAAAATAAACCATTTCTCTCACAGAGAGTTTGTTTATAGTTTCAATTCGTGAGTTATGGTACGAAAAAAGTATTTCTTTCGAAATTCTCTACAAAGTTATTATTGCAATTTGCGTGCCAAAGTTTCTTTTTGGGTGAATTGTCATCTTTTATGTGAATTTTGTCATGTTTGTCATGTTGTTTTGTCATGTTTGTCATGCTGTTTTGTCATGTTTGTCATGCTGCTTTTCGATATACTGCTATATGTATTTTGACTTACGAAATGACTTTTCAAGGTTGAAAATGGGCTTCACAGTTTTTTTATATGATTTTTCAGGGTTGAAAATGGGCTTCACAGTTTTTTTATATGATTTTTCA
>CAYTQG010000105.1:0-3781 GCA_964439965.1 uncultured Proteiniphilum sp. | reverse complement strand
TTTGCCTATCGTATATCCTAGGTGCAAATCGCTTACTGCTACTATGCGCATGGGGTTTTCTACTTTGGAGGTGGTGATGGGTATGTGAACTCGCTTTTTATGGTTGTAATTGATGTATCCATACAGCAATAGCGAGCCAAGTGCAACAAATAGTATTGATGATGTGATGGCACTATGGCGGAAGTATTGTAGTAAGAAATCTTTACTTACAAATTTGAAAATGGATGCTGATAGCCAAAATAGATCTAAAATGACTACAAATAAAAAAAGGTAGAAGAATGCTATCATCCAACTTGTGCCAATCTTATATAGCAGACTGGAAAGATTGATGGGTATGCTTTCTCCAAATATGAAAAATATGAATGTTGATAAAAAACCAATAAGCATAATGCCTATAAGTGCGGTGCGTAGAAGGTTATTTGCGGGTATTAATTGCCATAGGCGAAATGCTACATAGATGTTGCTCAACAGAAAAACTACAAATATTGATAGAAATGCGGCTTTCATCTTTAAAATATACATTGTTTTCTTTCTCTCTTCCTAAAACTTTTGTCTCTTATTATTTAATCTCTTCAAAATCGGCGTCTTCTATATCGGTTGCCTCAAACTTTTTGCGCTGAAAGTCGAGTATGCGTTCCTCTTGTGTTTCAGGAGCACGCTTTTCGGGTTCGGGCTGCTGACGATTGAAAGGATTGTTTTGTTGATTGAAATGTTTTTTGTATATCCTGTTTATTATCAGGCGACGTGCGATTTTTATAATCCACGAAAAAACAATAAAGAATAGTATTAATCGTAATATGTATCCCATATGTGAGTTTTGTTTTTAAATAGGTGTTGCGTAAAGATACTATTATCAGGCTGATCAAGCAATATGGCTTTGGAAACATTAACGCTAAGGGGCAACAGTTTTATTTTCTTTTAATTGTAATCAGCGATATGAGTATGTAAACAATAATGCCGGCTGCTACTCCCGATATTCCCCAAAGAATAACGAATAATATGATTGCGGCACCGGTGATAATTTGTCGAATTGCCTTTTTGATAGTGAACCCTTTAATCTTGAGGGAGAACATTGGCAATTCGGATACCATCAGTATAGATAACGCTAACACTAGTATTATTGTTGTGCCAACGAATAGCGATTGGCTAGTGGTGCCTAAATATTTTGAGGCGGCATATGTGTAGCTTATCCAAAATAGTCCATTGGCTGGTGTGGGCAGCCCTAAGAAGGAGGTGGTTTGGCGATCGTCGATATTGAATTTTGCTAATCTATAGGCCGAAAATGCTGGAATAATAAATGCTAGATATGGAATGTATGCAATTAGGGGCATATTGATGTGCATAGTGTTTAGTAGAACGAAAAGTGCTGATGCAGGTGCTACACCAAAGCTTACAACATCGGCTAGGGAGTCGAGCTCTACTCCCAGCTTTGAAGATACGCCTAGGGCACGCGCTGTGAGTCCATCAAAAAAGTCGAATCCTGCAGCGACAACTATCCACCAAAATGCAGCTTCGAAGTGGTGGCCAAAAGCCATGGTGATGGCTATGCACCCTGAAACTAGATTGAGGAGGGTTACTATATTAGGAATTTGTTTTCTCATCATTCTTTGTGGGTCTTTTGGGCAAACGGGCTAGGAGTGTTTTGTTTGCTCTTACTTCGTCGCCTAGTTGTACTAATATTTCGCTATCTGCTGGTAGGTAAATATCCATTCGCGAGCCTAGCTTTATAAAGCCTAGTGGGTCGCCGATATGATAGAATTGTCCTTCTTTTACGTATGTAACTACGCGGCGAGCTACTGCTCCTGCTATTTGTCGTGCCAACACCTTTTGATTGCAGGGGGTTTCGATAACTATATTGCTGCGTTCATTTTCATGGCTCGATTTTGGGAGATATGCAGCATGGAAGTTGCCTTTGTCGTGAGAATAATGTATCACCTTGCCCGTTACTGGCATCCAATTGGCGTGTGCATTGAAAAAGGACATGAAAATAGAGACTTGTATGCGCTCGTCTTTAAAAAATCTATCTTCAAATACTTTTTCAATAACTACTATTTTTCCATCGGTTGGGGCATTCACGTAATTGAGCAGGTCGCCTTCATATACGCGTCGTGGCTTTCTGTAAAAATTGAGCATTAATAGAAAAAGAACTGATGACACTGCTAAGAGTGCATAAGTAAAAAAACATTTTGAAAAGCTGTATAGTGCTAATGCATTAATTGCAATCAAAATTATTGATGCTAGTAATACTGCTCTTCTTCCTTCTTTATGAATAAGCATAGATTGTATAAATATTTAATTAAATAATAAATATAGTCGTTGTTGGTTGTCTTGTGTATTGATATTTAGTTGCTCTAAATATACTAGATGTTTGATTTTAATTTCACTACAAAAATACATGTTTTATTTCATAATTCGCCTATAATTGCAATTTATGATTTATGGTGTGGGTGGAACGGGCTGTTGAATCATTTTTTTATTAACTTTGTGTTTGGTTATTAAGTTTAGGTTATCAATCGACATACTTATCAACATGTTTATCAACAATTAAACATCCAGCTTTGAAAATAGATTTAAAAAAGACGGCTTACCCTGTGCTTATAGCGGTGTCGTTTGCTCATGCGCTTAACGACTTGATACAGGGGGTTATACCAGCGATATATCCGCAATTAGAACAGAAGTTTAGCCTTTCGATGGCGCAAATAGGAATTATTACGCTTTGTTTTCAGTTGTCGGCTTCTATTTTTCAACCGCTTGTTGGTTTTTATACTGATAAGAATCCACAACCTTTTTCGCAGGTTATTGGGATGTTTTTCTCATCGCTTGGTATAGTTATTCTTGCATATGCTCCTACATATATGTGGATATTGGTGGGTGTTACATTGGTGGGGATTGGCTCGTCGGTGTTTCATCCTGAGTCTGCTCGTATTGCTTTTTTGGCATCGGGTGGTAAGCGTAGCATGGCGCAGTCGATATTTCAGATTGGTGGTAACACGGGGGTTGCTATTTCTCCTCTTTTGGTTGCCCTTATCGTTATTCCTTATGGACAGAGTCATATAATTTGGTTTTTGCTTGTGGCTTTGGTGGCAATGATGGTGTTGGTTTACGTTGCCATATGGAGAAGAAGGGTATTGCAATTGCCACGAGAACAGGGGCAAACTGTGATTTCTCCACCACATCTCTCGCCTCTTAAGGTTAAGGTATCAGTTGGGATTTTGTTGCTGCTTATATTTTCGAAATACTTTTATATGGCTAGTATCACCAGCTATTTTCAGTTTTATACCCTTGATAAGTTTCACTTTACGGAGGTAAGGGCACAGATTTATTTATTTTACTTTTTGATTGCTGCGGCAGTGGGTACCCTTTTGGGTGGTTATTTTGGTGATAAGTTTGGACGAAAGCCCGTTATTTGGTTTTCTATTCTTGGTGCTGCACCATTTTCGCTTGCTATGCCCTATCTGAATGCTACTTTTACTGCAATATTTATAGTTATTATTGGGCTTATCATATCATCAGCATTTCCTGCAATAATTGTTTATGCTCAGGAGTTGCTTCCCAAGAAGTTAGGTATGGTTTCGGGGCTGTTTTATGGCTTTGCCTTTGGTATGGGTGGCTTGGGGTCGGCTATATTGGGCTTCGTTGCCGACCAGACGAGTATTAATTTTGTATATCACATTTGTGCATATCTTCCTCTTATTGGCCTAGTTGCCTATTTCTTGCCAAACCTGAAAAAGGTGAAGTAACAGGGTTTATTTAATTCGGGCTTTAGCCCTCGTTATTGAAT
>CAYTQG010000104.1:0-3976 GCA_964439965.1 uncultured Proteiniphilum sp. | reverse complement strand
TCGACCGCTGATATACAGCAGCGAGAACACATTAATTATACTTGTTGACTTTTATTGGACAGTAATAATAGATAAAACAAATAAGTAGTAAAATCACAAAATCATTGCCCACGACTTGGATTGGTAAATTGTACAATTGGATAAAAATGGTCCAGGAATGAAGATTGCAATTTTACAATAGTTATGCCCGAAACTAAGAAACACGATGATTTAAATAAGTCACGTGTTGATTTATACACTTTTAATTAGACAGATACGCTAATTGTCAAAAAAAACGGTTAATTTTGTAACTTTGAAAAAAATGACAACTTGGGGCAGAGTGATAAGTGCTTTTTTGAATTCTATCCCGTTACTTAAAAAATTATGACTATACAAGACGCTTTTAAAAAAATCGTATCACATTCTAAAGAGTACGGATTTGTTTTTCAATCGAGTGAAATATATGATGGCCTAGGGGCCGTTTACGACTATGGACAGATGGGCGTGGAGCTTAAAAACAATATAAAAAAATATTGGTGGGACAGCATGACGCTTCTCTACGAAAACATTGTTGGGATAGATTCGGCAATATTTATGCACCCTACCGTATGGAAAGCATCAGGACACGTAGATGCCTTTAACGACCCACTTATAGATAATAAAGAGAGTAAAAAGAGATATCGTGCCGATGTACTTATCGAAGATCATATGGCAAAGATTGAAGATAAAATTGATAAAGAGGTAGAGAAAGCAAAAAAACGCTTTGGTGATAGCTTTGACGAGGCTATGTATCGCGAAACTAACCCACGTGTGATGGGATATCAAAAGGAGCGAGACGATATTCATGCTCGCTTTGCTAAAGCACTTAATGATAGCGATTTCGAAGAGCTTAGACAAATTATTATTGATTGCGAGATAGCTTGCCCTATTAGTGGCACCAGAAACTGGACTGAGGTTAGACAATTCAACCTTATGTTTGCAACCGAAATGGGATCTACATCCGATGGAGCTATGAAAGTATATTTGCGACCTGAGAATGCTCAAGGAATATTTGTTAACTTCCTTAATGTACAAAAAACGGGACGTATGCGTGTTCCATTCGGTATTGCACAGATTGGTAAGGCTTTCCGAAACGAAATTGTAGCTCGCCAGTTTATCTTCCGCATGCGTGAGTTTGAACAAATGGAGATGCAGTTTTTTGTAGCACCTGGCGAAGAGCTTGATTGGTTTGAATATTGGAAAGGCGAAAGATTGAAATGGCACCAAGCATTAGGCTTTGGTGAAGAAAACTACCAATTTCATGATCACGAAAAGATGGCTCACTATGCTAATGCTGCTACTGATATTGAGTTTCGTATGCCTTTCGGATTTAAAGAGGTAGAGGGGATTCACTCACGTACTGATTTCGACTTAGCACAGCATGAGAAATATTCGGGCAAGAAGATGCAATATTTCGATCCAGAAAAGGGCAAATCATACATTCCATATGTAGTAGAAACATCTATTGGTCTTGATAGAATGTTCTTATCAATATTAGCAGGATCGTATGATGAGGAAAAACTTGACAATGGCGAAACACGTGTGGTATTGAGACTTCCTGCACAATTGGCTCCTGTTAAGCTAGCTATCCTTCCATTGGTAAGAAAAGATGGTCTACCCGAAAAGGCAAGAGAGATAATGAATACTCTAAAATATGAGTTTGCTTGCCAATATGACGAAAAAGATAGTATCGGTAAGCGTTATCGCCGTCAAGATGCTATCGGTACTCCTTTCTGTATCACTATCGATCATCAATCGCTTGAAGATAATATGGTTACAATCCGCAAACGCGACACAATGGAGCAAGAGCGTGTTTCTATAGATTCACTGAAATCTGTTATTGGCGATCAAGTGGATATGAAGAGCTTACTAAAGAAACTAGTTTAAATGTAGAGCAATCTAAAAAAACAAACAATTAATAATGAAAAAACTATTACTACTATCTTTTATAGCATCAATGTTTGTGCTTGCATCGTGCGAGAAAACCGAAACATTTGACGATACACGAAAGATAGACAACGAAACGCAGTTTGCAAAAATAACAGCCGACCCAAAGTATAAAAAGATAGAATCTAAAACAGGTGCTGGACATATTATGTACAGAGTTTTAGAGGATGGACCAGAGTCGGACGTTAATCCATTATTTAATGACAATGTAGAGGTATTATATACCGGTTGGTTCAAAAACTATTGGACTAAAGAAGATGAGTTTGAAGGCGATGATGGGAATACTTTTAAAAATAAAATCATTTTCGACTCAACTGCTGATAGAAACGACAATCCAAGTACATTTAATGTAAATGGTGTAGTTGATGGATTTTCAACGGCACTTCAGCATATGCACGTGGGTGATAAGTGGGAAGTATGGATTCCTTGGAATATGGCATACGGTGTGTATGGCCAGTCCGATGCTGGGATTCCAGGCTACACAACATTAGTTTTTGAAATAGAACTTGTGAAAATCAAGTAAGCTATAACGATAAAAGAAACTTTTCAATGGCACTCCTCACTTGTGGGCGAGTGCCATTGAATTTATTAACCATCACCGTGAAAGCATATTGCTTTTGTCCATCTATCAAATACCCCGAATAGCAATGCACGCCGCCAATACTTCCACTTTTGGCTATAATTTTTCCTTCATATTTTGTATTCTTCAAGAATGATCTAAGTGTTCCTTCTCTCCCAGCTTTGGGGAGTGAGTTTAAAAATGCTTGTGAGTGCACACTACTGTTATACATATATGTAAGTATTTCGGTGAGGAAGTGGGAACTAAATGCATTTTGTGGAGCTAATCCCGAACCATCAAGCAGAGTGAGTGATGATGCGGATATTCCTTTTTGACTCCAAAACTTTTTTATTGCATCTATTCCATTACTTAAAGCATCTTTTGTGTTTGTGTCATTAGTAGTAGAGCCTATTAGCCTGATTAAATGCTCAGCAAAATGATTATTGCTCGTCACATTCACCTCACGCACTATTTCACTCAAGATGGGCGATTTGTGAGTGTGCAAACGCGTACCTACTGTGTAGTTATTTTTTTTACCACTCAATAAATCCTCCCTTACCGTCTTAACCATGCCAATCTTTAATCCTGAGTTTTGTAAATATTCTGTCAATGTATTCCCTAATAATAAACCAGGATCAGGTATATCGCCCTTTATACTAAACTCTCTCCTACCCGATGGTATATTACCTCTTATAGTCCGCTCGTTTGAAAATGGTGCCCCATAAAGATATCCATTGTCGGCGCCAGAAGTATTAAGAGTAAGAAAATTAAAAAACTTCAAGTCATTCATGTTTGGCTCTGTTCGAATAATTCGTGGAGCGACATTAGGATTTGTAGTATCAAAGAATAGCTTATATGAATTATCAAAAACACTTATCCCATAGCTAGCTGCAGCATAATAGTTGCCCATATCTATCCAAGTCCACTCGGGTGAAATACCTTCATATCCATACAAATCATCTATTACCACTATCTCATACTCTTTTTGCGGGTCTAATATCTTTTTGGCAGCAGAGGCTACATTTATGAAAAAGGAATTGGGATTTACATCTATGTTACTACTTCCTAAGGTGGGATCGCCCGAACCTATCACTATTATTCTGTTTGGATTATTAGCATCAACAGCCACCACCGTTTCAAACCTATAGTTTTCTCCCAACAGCTCTAAAGCCGTAGCAGTAGTTATTATCTTGGTGATAGATGCAGGTGTTAGCGACTTTTGCGAATCATTACTAACAACGCTTTGCCCCGACACTAAATCTACTACCTGCACACCAACTGAAGCATGACGCAACGCTGGATTATTTATAAACTGCTGAATTGCCGTTTGCGAAACTACGGATAATGATACTAATAGTAAAACTAAAGGAAGAGTAAAATATTTTTTCATCGATTAATATGTTTATGACAAAAATAATGAAAATGATTAGTTTGACAATAAATCGTTAATGC
>CAYTQG010000103.1:0-4495 GCA_964439965.1 uncultured Proteiniphilum sp. | reverse complement strand
GCACCTGACTGTTAATCAGGGGGTCCTTGGTTCAAGTCCAAGAAGAAGAGCAAAAAAGCGAATCATTATTGGTTCGCTTTTTTTGTATCTATATGTCAAATCTGCCATCTCTAATCTTGTTCGCCAGCCATCAGCTCCTGGATTATCCGAGGGTTGCTCAGGTATATAATCGCCATAATATATGATTATTGGAATTTTTGTGAGCTTCAAAAAATCGTTTTTATCTATTTCATCTGCATTTAGTGGCCCTGACGAGCTTTGTAGTGGAGTGGGAGACTCACCCTCAGAAAATACAAAAAAAGAGAATGAACTTTCATTTTGTTCATTCTCTTTTTCAACACTATTTGTGTGGTATATCTGTAATCCTAATAATTGTCTATAAAAGCCAAACTAATATGTTGTAATTTATTTTTGTGTACACATATATGGCCGGAATAGCAAACAGCAAACTATCTATTCTATCAAGCATGCCACCATGACCAGGCAGTATCTTGCCCGAGTCCTTAGTGTTGTATGTTCTTTTTATAAGCGATTCAAATAGGTCGCCCAAAGTTCCAAATACCGAAACGATGAATGCAAACACAATCCAATACAGTTGATTATGAAAACCTATACTACCTTGAGATACAACTCCAATTAAAAAGCCCGCTAACACGGTGAATGAAAGCCCGCCAATAAATCCCTCAATAGTTTTTTTGGGAGAAACATGCTCTAATAACTTTCTTTTGCCAATCATAGAGCCAGTTAGATACGCAAATGTGTCATTTATCCATATAAATATGAAAATAAATAATATATGTTGTTCAAAACTTCTACCGTAAAAATTGTACAGACCAGACATTTCTGCCAAAAGAATAAAGGGAGCGGTGATATATAGTTGCCCAAACATGTTGGTTATACCTTTCTGTAGTGAGTCATTTTGTTTGCTCAAAATAGCTCTTAGAGCAGTGATAACTATATAAATAAAAGCTAATGCCCCTACAAACAATAATCTTGGATAAATACAATAAATAATAAATAAACCTACGCCAAAGGCAGTATTGAAAATGATGCTTTTCTGATTTGGCTTATCCTTATCTTCAATCAGCCTGTAATATTCGTATAAGGCAATACCCAAGAATATCGAGAAGATGGATGCAAACAATATTTCACCATCCAATAATGCCACAAGGACGAGTGCGATATATAATATACCAACACCAGTCCTTGTTAATAAGCTTTTTATATTCACTGTATAATTATTTTTCGTTGTTTACTGTATCGTCGCTTGTTGCTTCCTCATTGTTATCTTCGGAACCTTCATCGCTTTCATTTTCGATTTTCTCAAAATCTACATCAGCAGCTATAAGAGCATTGTACCAGCTCACTATTTTCTTAACGTCAGATGCATACACTTTATCTTTGTCATACGTTGGTAGAATCTCTTCAAAGTATGCAAAAATCTCTTTTCCTGATGCTTTTGAGTTTAATGATGACTTCTCACCATTTTCTTTTTCTTTTATTTTGGAAAATACTTCTCTTAGTGGCACATCGCTTTCTGATGTGTAGATTGAAACATCGCTCAATGCGATAACTTTTTCTGTTAAATAAATAGGAATCCTTTTACCATCAGTTAGAGATTCCACCACGTTAAGGTTTTTTCCGGTGCTAACTAATTTGTAAAGTCCTGGTTTTCCTGAAATCGATAATATTTTTGTAAGCATAGTTGTTTTCTTGTTTTATATTTTTTTATCGAGTGCAAAAATAGATAGTATCCATCAATTTTACAACACAAACAGTCAAATGTTTTTATTCAAACTGCGTATATCAACAAAAAATATTACTTTAGCAACTGTAAATATATGTGTTATTTATTAATAAACAAAAACTTAAGCTATTAAACGAAAATGATGAGAATTAATAATCTAATTGTTTTTCTTTTTGTGATGCATGCCATGGCGTGCACCAATAAAAAGACAACGGAACAAGGATCGGAAAACAATAATGCTATGGAAAATAACTTGAATAAAAAGGAAATGTATCTACTTATTGGTACATACACATCAGAAGGAGGCAGTGAGGGTATATATAGCTATAAATTTAATTCAAAAACTGTTAGCGTCGATTCAGTAGGCATGGTCGAGGCTACAAATCCTTCATATTTAGTGATTAGCCCTAATGAAAACTTTATATACGCTGTGGGCGAGAGTGGCGACAATAGTACCGTTAGCGCATTTTCGTTTGATAAAGAGAATGGTGCATTAAGTCATATCAATACACAGCCCAGTGGTGGTGCCGACCCATGTTATATAGAAATTGATTCGCATGGCAACAATATTATTACCGCAAATTATAGTGGAGGCAGTGTGTCGTTGTTTTCTATTAGAGGCGATGGTGGCTTGTCGTCAGTTAATTCGGTTATAAAGTTTGATGGATCGGGCCCTGATAAATCCAGGCAAGCGTCATCTCACTTGCATTCGGTAAGGTTTTCGCCCGATGGAAGATTTCTTTTTGCTTCCGATTTAGGAGCTGATAAAATTTATCGATTTAGCTCCACCGAATCGGTTTTCGAGGGTCAACCTGTAATAAATCAATCAGATATTTTGGATATTGACGCACCTGAGGGAACTGGTCCTCGTCATTTCGACTATCACCCTTCAGGAAAATACATGTATCTATTAGGCGAACTGTCTGGAGAGGTGGTTGTGTATGACTATAATAATGGCAATATCACAGAAAAGCAAACCATTGTATCTGATAGTTTAAATGCCAGAGGATCTGGGGATATTCATGTGTCGCCTGATGGCAAGTTTGTATATGCTTCAAATAGATTAAAGGGCGATGGCATATCAATTTTCTTGGTTGATGAAGATAGTGGGGAGCTAAGCAAGATAGGCTATCAACTTACTGGTGGGCATCCGCGCAATTTCATTATCACACCCGACGGATCAAAATTGCTTGTGGCTTGTAGAGACGACAATATAGTTCAAATTTTTGATGTAGATAAAAATACGGGCTTGTTGACCAATACGAATAAAGATATAAAGGTGGGCATGCCTGTGTGCCTCAAACTTGTTGCTATTTAGTAATTAAAGATTTAAATATTATACGATACTAAAATAAAAAGCGTCGAGAAACTAATCTCGACGCTTTTTGTTTTAATGTATGAAAAAAATTATACTCCCAAAATATTAATTTCTTCTACCTTGACGGTTTGTATTCTGGCGAGTATCACGAAGAGCTTTGATTTTGTCAGCTTTTTCTTTACCAATTATCTTTTCAAGTTCAGCCTGATTTTTCTCCATCTCTTTTGTGCGCATCTCACGCATTTCTTCACGCATTTTGTCGCGGTTCGCCACTGATTGCTCACGGTTTTCTCTCATTTTTGCCATATCCTCAGCACGCTTGGCATCTTGTTTTTTAAAGAGTTCTTCCACTTCGGCTTTCTGAGCATCTGTCAAGTCCACTTCTTTAGCAATCCATTCTACTCTGTCTTTTGCTGTCATTTGCATCGATTGTCTGTCGCGATTAAAATTACCTTGGCGACCTTGTCTGTTTTGTGCCGAAACTGATAAGCTTATTGTAAGCATTGCGGCAAACATAAATACTAAATACTTTTTCATAATTCCAATTTTTTTAAGTTATTATTTATACGTTTATTTCTTTTGTCACTGTTATGACACCCTAAATTACAAAATCGTTTAATCATAACCAAGTAATAATCAGTTAAAAAGAATTGTAAATAGCCTTATTTTCAAATCTTTGTGGAGTACATATGCTTGTTGAGCGATACTTTTTTAGAGTTTGTCGATTTTAAATTACTGTTCGTATATCTTTTGTAAAAGGAGCGATAAATGCTGCTTTTTTATCAATCTCGCCCTACTTTTTGTGATATTGGTACCTATAAATGTAATCATGTGGAGTAATAATTCACTTAGTAATATGCGGAGTGATATATATATTATGTCAAATTTTACTTTGATACGATAGCTTATTTTATACGTCAAGTTTTGAATGCATAATTTCAAGGCCTGTAAAAATATTATTAGTCACTTTAAAAGGATTCTTATTGTGCTAATAATTAATTACAGAGTAATATGGCATGTTTTGCATTTCTAATTAATTTCCATGGCTCATATTGATCGTTTTCAAACGCTGTCAATTTATCCAAGAGCTTTTTACCCCATAATGTTAATATATTAAGCTTTTCCGAGGCCTTTTTACGTTAAAAATGGTTTTGTATTTCATTTTCAAGGGCTTTATACCCCATAAATGATTCATGTTTTGGAAAAGCTACATAAAAAACGCCCCGTTTTTTGACTTTTTCTTTATGAGATCAGGGAAAATAGGTCGGCTTTTGTTGTATTATTTCTCTTTCAATAGCTATTAATGCCAGTTTTTGTAGTATTTTAATATTGTGGTGGTCGAAAACGCGGTGTTTTATTAGAATATTTTTGCATTTAGAGTAAAAAACGGGGCGTTTTTTGCCTCCCCAAAAAGGATGAAACTGAAAACG
>CAYTQG010000102.1:0-4759 GCA_964439965.1 uncultured Proteiniphilum sp. | reverse complement strand
AATCGACAAGCAAGGGGGCTGAATTGAGTATAAGATATAATCCTACTACCAACTTTACTCTGTTTTCGGAATATGGATATGCTATAGCTAAATTCAAAAATTATGAGTCGTCGGAGAAGGTTGGCGGCGAAATTAAGCCATTAGATTATTCAGGAAACTATATTCCATTTGCTCCACAGCATACACTTAGCCTTGGGGCGAGCTACAATATCAACTTTGCCCAACACTCATTTTTAGATAGAATGGTGGCAAATATGCAATATACAGGTGCTGGAAGAATATATTGGACTGAAGATAATTCGGTATATCAACCATTTTACGGGCTGACCAATGCAAGTGTTTCATTGCAGCGTGGTGTTATAGCTTTGGAACTATGGGGCAAAAATATATTTGCTAAGAAATATACCTCATTCTATTTTAAGGCAGCCGATATGTCGGGACATGAAAATGCGTACGTACAACGAGGAAACCCACCACGATTTGGTGCAACATTGAGATATACGATCAATTAGGTAGGGATTAGAAGGAACGGTTTGTATAGGATATCCACTTTCTCTACTTATGCCTTAAAGTGGGTAGTAACATGTAAGAACGAGAAAATTGTAGAAACAAAAATAGCCGATTATCTTGATCAATACAAAGTAATCGGCTATTTGAAAAAAAACTCCCTAATTCAAACAATTATGGAAATTCAAAGTTATTATTTTATTGGCAAATAATTAAAACCTACTTTATTATATTTTTCAATATCAACACTGCCAGGCTCAGAAGTATCAAAATAAAACCCATAACCACGATCAGAATTCAAAACATATTTACAGTTTTTGCCATTTTCATCACACTCTTTTTTATAGCTATATCTCCAGGTAACATGAATGCCTTCACCCTTTCCACTATTATACATTTTTCGCATGATTTCTGGCCATGTATTAAATGCTCCACCCATTTTTGAGTAACGAATATAGATTTTATCTAATGTTATTCCATTATTAACTTTGAAGTCTGCAAGACTTTCAGACGAAATCACTAATTCTGAAAAGTTTGGGCAATTAGAATCATTCAGCTCAACTGAAGTTACACTGTTTCCATATACAAACATTTCAATTAAGTTAGGACAATCAATTAATTCAATTTCTCTTCTGCCAAAAGTCTCATACTTTATTTTTGAAGAAGAGACATTGTTTAGCGTAAGCTTTTTCATGCCGACATCTGATGATCTTTCATAGATCTTATCTAAATTAAATCCTGATACAATAAATTTTGCATCAGGAATGGTTGTTTTTTTGCCTATAGTAAGCCATCTAAGTTTATTTTGATTTCCGGTTAATTTAAATTTGTTAGCTGCAATATCTATAGCGTACAAATCACCACTTCCGGTAATTGTTAGCGTTCCACCTTCACTATCAAGCACATGTACACCTGATATCTTATTCATGGTGTTGATTGTAGCCGATTCAACACCCCTAAGATATAATCCACCTATTTCGGATTGTTTAACATCTATTGAAAGATCTTTATTTGAGCTTCCTGTTTTATTAATATCAATACCTGGACTACTTTTAGTAGACAAAATGAGTTTATTAATATGCTTGCTGGCAGAGAAATCTCGAATATAGTCATTGTTAATTTCAATTTCACTTACTTTTGCACTACAATCCAATGCCCATTTCCATTCTCCTGGCAAAGTATGATTCCCTACAACCATCTTTTTTGTATAACTGTTATTCTCACGAATAAAAACTTGAAAATATGGCTTGTTGTCCCAGGTTGAATCGGCAGATATCATAAAAGAAAAAATATCTTGTGTCATTATTTGATATCCCCATTCTACAGAAGAATCTTTAGTAAGCCACACAAAACTATCTGACCAGTCTTTGCCTGTAATAGATGTATAAATATCTTTTAAGATTGGACGAAATGCTTTAAACTCAGCTGGTTCTTCTTCTGCCACAGGTTTTAAAACAATTCCATCATAATACAACTCCTCTACAGGTGAGTAGTTTGGAGCAGTAACTAAGGCAAATGATATTGAAATATCTTTTATTTTTTTATCCTGCACAAGTTTTTTTAGAGTTGGATCGAAAGTCTGATTTTCGGTATCTTTAAATTCGTCATATTTTATATTGCGGATACTGTTTGCGGGGGAAGTAAAAGTTGCATCATTACTATAAAAGTATCCTCCTCCGGCTATATTCATTTCAAGCCTCATATTAACTGGCTTGTCATCTGCATTAAATACCCTCATTTGCACCTTCATATTCACTGGTTCATAAATGGTATCGTTTTCGGAATTAGCTTCATCATAACCTTGTTTACTCCAGTCATAAACTTTATAGCTGTTTTGATTGTATTTTGGAAAGAGTTTCCTTGCTTTACCATAAGCATTCATAGTAAACGAAAGGTCTGTTCCTACAGGATACATACTTACATCTTCAGCAATTGGGCTTGCCAAGGTCTGAAGACTTGGATTATCGCTCATTGGTTTGTTGGCATAAATGATATATAAGATATCTCCAAGAAGAAGCCGCTCTTTAAATTTGATATCTTTCATTAATTTATCCCAAACAACCCATTTATACATATCACCCACCCCGCCTTGAGGATCGTGACACAGAAATGATATTATCGCATCCCCTTTATCTCCTACCTCCTTCTTGTATCCAATTACAAATACCACATGAGTACCATAATTCAATATTACAGGTTTGCGTTCCTTAAGTAGTTTAATCATTTCGTTTGCCGCAGAGTTCATCAATCTAAAGGAAGAACTCTTTACCTCAATATCTGGATTGATTCTCTTCTTTATAGACTTTGATATTTTGCTGGTTTCAGATTCCCACGCTATAAAATTTGTATTCCATCCCTGGCTCAGATTCTTATGTCCCACCTCTTTAACTAAGCTAAGCATTCCGTTTTCAATCCCGTGTTCCTGTTTTTTATAAGACCTGATAAACATCATTGCACATGCAGCCCAGCAGGTTTCACCTATCTGCTCCTCATAGGGGGCTTTCATAGTTTTGGTACTGGTTAATTCTAAGATTTTTTCTGCAATGCTGACATTTAATTCATTGTAAAATCCTGGTGTTGATCTAATGGCTTTTATATTGGATGACTTTGATGTGCCTAATGGCTCATTTACTATAAAGGTACATGAAAGTTTACCAGTGGGTTTATCGTAATTGAAATCAACAGTTTTATATACTTTTCCATCTGCCATCTCCATAGCCTGTGGATCTCGTGTAAAGAGACTACAATCAATATCCTCATCAGGATTGAGATCTTTTTCTATTATTGTTTCAAAGTTGACTGTAAATTGAGATTTAATTTTTGAGAAGTCAAAAAGAATATTTTTACCTAAGTTAAAAATTGAATTAGAACTGCTTTTCGTTACGACTATATCTTCATTTGGAACACCTACATTGTCTTTTGAGAGAATTGAAATTTTTTCGCCTGTAATAAACTTAAATATCAAATCGCTTCCTGAATACTTTCCGCTTGCTGTTTCTCCAAGCACTTGTATTTCCTCTCCATCTCCTATATCACTTGGCTTTTTTTTTGCAATTTTATCTGATTCATATATTATATGTCCTAGCCCTTCAAAAGGTTTATCAATAATAAATTCGCCAAAATGTAAATCATGCAATTCTCCATTTTTAAATATACCAGAATAGATAATTACAACTTTAGCTTTTGAACCATCATCCAATTCAAGCATTATGTTTCCATAAAGTGTAAATTTGTCATCTTTTCCGCTTATCGTCATATTATAAGTATTCGTATATTGTGACGATTCCGACTTAAGCTGAATGCTAAAATTCTTATTGTCCTGATTACTTAACGTAATAACCTCATCAATATATTTGCTGCCCACAAGGTCATCATCCTCAATGTTTGATTTTTTCATGGTTTGTGAATCCAACAAATAGCTCCCAACAATATTTGGAGGAGTTTCGCCAGTGTAAATGGGCATGCCAAGATCCTTAATTTTTTTAAGTATATCAGAAGGGATAATAGATTCAATTTTCTTTTGCAAAAAGAAATTTTCATTTTCTAATATATCCTCTTGACCAACGTCTGCTTTGGGGCAGGCAGTCATTAGAATTATTATTACTGCAAACAAAAGGTAAATAATTTTTTTCATAGTGGTAAAATTGATTAGAATGGTAAAGCTCTATTATTCGCTTTAAAGATCTGGATGAATATGAAATTCAAATTATTAGTTTTGAATTTACTAATAATGTTTGTAAATAAACAACTTAAATAATTTTCCAGTTTACCCCGAGAATACCTTAAAATAGTTTTATGGTATATATGCACACAGCAGGCTATATGAGCTCAAAGAGAAGATGCTGAATCTAAAATAATATACATTCATTGATTTGCTATTTTTTAAAATTCTCTTTAATATTCAAAATAAACCTGTTAACATTGTCTATCAATCAATAATTTCTAAAACGCTTACAATTCAAAATAATAGTCCACAAAAATAGCAAATATAAATGAACTAAAAAAGTTGTTTCTTCATTATTTAATAAAATATCTTTAAATAAACGTAATTATTAAGCACCTTTTCTATCAGATAATTAAGATGAAATCAAGTTTCGTAAGAGTCGAAAATATTAGTAACATCCAATTCAATAGTTCGTTAAACTTTCATTTATCAGTCTGAATATTAGCAATTTAAGTGGCTAAATAGTTGCCTAATCCCCTGATTTTTATTATCTTTATAGATAACTTCACTCATCATAAAGTAATGAAA
>CAYTQG010000101.1:0-4839 GCA_964439965.1 uncultured Proteiniphilum sp. | reverse complement strand
ATGTTACTTTCTACTTTTATGGAGGTGTAATTTCTGGTTGGAGTGTAGAGGTATAGAAATATAGATATTTGTGCATACAAATTAAAGATTAAGTCAATTAAAAACTCATTGGATATAACAGATTTTGTCCAATGAGTTTTTTATATACCTTTATCAACCTTATATGCGACCAACTCAATTTGGCACACGCGTGTGCCAAATCTTCCCAATCAGGGAAAACCTGATAAAACTGCCTATAATCTCTTAATGAGCGTTCACCAAATCCTTTACCTAACTCATTTGAAATAATTCTTATGACTTCACCTCCATATTCAGCTCTACTTTCACCATTTTGCTCTTCCTCAACTATTCGTTTGCCAATCAACCAGTAAGCCTCTATCATTGCTGAAGCAATAGAAGAGTAAGCCTTTTTTCGCGCATCCTCAATGATGCTTTTAATATCTGCAATGTAACTTCTCATATTAATCGATTCATTATATTCTTCAAATACTTTCAGTTGTAAAACTTCACAAACAAAATAAGAAAGTCTATTATATCACCATTCAAACACCATTCGAATAGCATTCAAACGCTATTTAAACATCAGCAATCAATCCTATCAACTCATTGAATGATAATTTCGCCGACTGATCAGTGCCCTCCAATAATGTTTCGGCAAGGTCTCGTTTAGTGCTATGAAGCTTAAGAATTTTCTCCTCTATAGTATTTTCTGCCACAAGTCTATAAATAGTTACTGGTCGTGTTTGTCCAAACCTATGAGCTCGATCCGAAGCCTGATCCTCAATCGCAGGATTCCACCATGGGTCAAGATGAATCACAAAGTCGGCTGCAGTAAGATTAAGCCCCAAACCACCAGCCTTCAGACTAATCAAGAAAAGATCTCCATCACCCTTCTGAAATTTCTTCACGCTCTGTTCACGTTCATTCATTGGCGACGATCCATCTAAGTACTGATATTTTATTCCGAGCTCGTCTAAAGCTCTACGCACAATAGCAAGATGCGACACAAATTGGCTAAATACCAAGGCTCTATGTTTGTTTTCCCTCAGTTCCTCAACGATCTCCAAAAAAGCATTAAGCTTAGACGACTCGATACCAATGTTTGCATCCACCAACAGAGGATTGCAACTTGCCTGCCTCAGCTTAGTAATTTCGGCAAGTGCCTTTAAGTGCTTAGCACCCGACCTGTCATCGCCCACCTCCATATTGTGAATTGCCTGTCGTCGTAATGCTTCATAAAACGCCATTTCAGTATCCGACAGCTTGATCTTTTTGATAATCTCCGTCTTAGGTGGCAATTCATCAAGCACTGCCGATTTGGTACGGCGCAGAATAAAAGGACGAATCAGTTTGCGCAACAACTTCTTCGAAGCATCATCACCAGGCTTGATATAGGTATCTGCAAAGTGTTTGAGACTACCCAATAGTCCTGGATTGATAAAGTTGAACAAGTTCCAGATCTCACCCATATGATTTTGCAAAGGAGTCCCCGTGAGAGCTAGACGAAAATCACCTTTCAAGTTCATTATTGCTTTTGATGTTTTGGTAGCATAGTTTTTAATAATATGAGCCTCATCAAGTACAATGGTAGCAAACTCTTTTTTAGCAAACAATTCCTCCTCAGATTGCAGCAAGCCATACGATGTCACCAACACATCACCCTCCGTCAAATCTTTTATTGTTTTATCTCTATCATTAGAGTTCAATATTTGCATGTTAAGCATTGGGGCAAATCGCTGAGCCTCTGCTATCCAATTTCCGACAATAGAAACAGGACAAACCACTAAGGCTGGACCCTTATCCATTCTCTTTAGAAGCATTGCCAACGTTTGCAGAGTTTTACCAAGTCCCATATCATCTGCCAAGCATGCACCTGCCCCCATCTCTGCAAGTCGCATCATCCATCTATAACCCTCCTCTTGATAGGGGCGCAAGTCTGCTTGCAAATTGGTAGGCAATTCCGAATCTCTTATTGATTTAGAGTTCACTCGCTTACGAAAATCTTTCCAAGTCTTATCGGTTTTCAAATCTTCCAGATTATCAAATAGCCCATCGAGAGCCAATGATGCATACTTGTTGAGCTTCACCCCATTCTTACTTTTGCCAGCTACGGAATGTAGCTCCATCAATCTTTTTCGCAACTCTTCAGACAAAGCTATAAATTCCCCTTTCTTTAGCTCTATAAATCTATCATGACTATTGTTCATCAAGCCAAGTAGTTCCTGAATAGAGAGAACGGTATTTTCATCAATTTTCAATTCACCTTCAAGTTCAAACCAATTGGTTTTAGACTTCACATTCATCTTAAGGTTCGTAAAGTCAGCTTTAGAGCGAATTCTTAGCTTTTCTCCTTCTGGCCATTCCACCACACATATATCATGATGCTCCGATATCACATCAAGCAAGTAAAGTGAATCCAATGGATCTTCAAATGATATCAAATCATTGGTCATATCCACACCTTCCAAGCTTTGAATATCTTCTACAATAGCATAATAGTTTTCACGTTCGGCACTAAAGTTGCGCTTCACCTGTAGTTGTTTACCTTCAACATTGGTTATAAGCACCTTCCCACCAGAGGCTGGCTTAGCATAGGGGGGCACTTTATCAAAAGGCTTCACAAACAGCTCCGCTTTCAGTCCGTCACCAATTGGTAGCAATTGAACTCTTATTCTACTATCTGTCTCAACATCTTTCACTTCTATTCCACCATTTTGGTCGGTTGCCAACAAGTCCGACTGCACCAAGGCGTGCTTGCTAATCTCACCCAGAAGTGGTATCAACTTTTCTTTTCCTTTTTCTGGAATCACAACACCACTTGTAGTCAAAATTCTCAACAACTCCTGCATCTTAGTATCAAGCTTATACACCAAGTATCGGGTATTGGTTTCTTTGCTAATTATCAATGAAGAATCATACTTCTTAATATTAGATTGAAGTTGATACCCATCCCTCTTTTTCTGCACTTTGATTGTAGGCTTTGCAGCAACAAACTCGATAGGGATATCAATATTATCACCCATAAACACAAGAGGGTAACCTATTAGCTCTTCTGCCACATCGTGAGACAACTCATAAACGTCAGACCCCCAGTCTCTATATGACCTCACATATTTAGAGATCTTCAAATCCTTATCTGTCATACCCTTTGTCTTTCCCTCCTGAAATGATTTGACAGACACATTTCGCCCTTTACTCCATCTGCCATTAGCCCCCAGTGTTTGCAAGATGGGTTTGAAGAGATTTATTTCGGGATAATATACATACACAATTCTATATCTACTATCCGAGTTGTTATCATTATCATCATTTTTATTGCCAATCCCCCCTAATGCACCCACCATAAGGTCTAATGATTTTTCCCATTGCTCTACTCTCAGCACCTTAGAAGCGGCAGGCTTGTATCCCATATCCTTTTCTATTTTTCTATATAAATTAGTACACTGTTCATCACCAAACCACTTGTATGCAGCATATGCAGCTTCATACGCCATCAAGTTATACCCACCGTGGTGCCCCTTTTCCACAAGTCTCACAATATGGTTTTTCATCGATTGTGGCGGTGTGATATCAGCAAGATAAGCAAATGCTATTTTGAAAAGAGTTGAAAAGTTATTCTCATTAGCAATATTTTGTAGTAATAGTTGTCTAAAACTCTCTGCTTCCTTTCTGCCTTTATTATTATCTACCCTTATACCAAGCATATCCTCTAACAAAAACTTGTAATAATGAGCAAAAGAGATATATTCAAACTTGTCAATATTTGCCAGAATTTTTTTTACTCTTGCCGATACTTTATCAATAGGTAGCGAGAGCAACAAAGCAAAGTAGAAATAATTAAAATAATATAACGGTAGAATCTGAATACCTTTATACTCTTTCTCTTTGCGATACATTTTAATACTTTGGTCATACAGTTTCAAAGCATTGTTTGCATCGCCATTCAGCGTTTTCAATATAGCATCGACAGTTACTCCCAAGTTACTCTCATCAGACAAAACGGATAGTACTTTACTAAACTCACCTTTGTAAATACTACGATATACATACCAAGAGTTAAGTGTAGAAATCTTATCCTCATCCACCTTAGATAAAAAGATGGTCCTTATTTTATCAACTTTATCTATCGATTCAAGGGTGGAAATTGTTTTATACATCTCTGCATAAACAATCTTTGACAAGTTAGTAGCATCAAATTTATTGATATTATCTTTATATACAGGAGTATTAAGTAATTCTAATTGCAATAAAACACGATCATCATCTAAAATATCATTGTATTTGTTATTATTAAATTTGCTTTCATACAATAAATCAAACAGCATCTGTGCCACATCCCTTGGGTCCACAGAGTTAAAAAACAAACCATATGTAAAATAATTACTCCTTTTTTTAAATCTTTCCTTCCCATAATCGGTAAATCTACTAATGATATAAGCTAAGAATGGATAAGACACATAGTATTTTCCAGCATAGCTCAGTTCGCCATGACTTATGCGAAGCAATATACCTTTCTCAAGCGAATCTTCGATAGCTACGTTTACAATCTTTGCATTGTACTTCTTTGATGTAGGTATTAATGATCTCAAGTCGTTATAATTCGTAAAAAGCGTCTTAATTACAAAAGCATTAAGAATCCCTTTATCAGAATCTGACAGGGAGTTATAGTATTCTATTTGTTGAGCCAGTGTGAGCATAAAAATGATAATTTATTAGAATACAAAGGTAATATTTTTATCTCACCAACACCTTCTCAACCTCAATTCCATCATCACCCTCAACACTTACTATATATGCACCTGGCGAAAGTGATAACACAATGGTTGTCATTTCTACCGA
>CAYTQG010000100.1:0-5002 GCA_964439965.1 uncultured Proteiniphilum sp. | reverse complement strand
TTATACTATAGCTTAGATATATCTCGAAACCCACGCATTGATGAGCTCGCCCACATATCTAGCATCCTTTATATTCTTAATTAAATGATCCACCTGATCAAGCGAAATAAAGCTCTTGGGATGACGAGCTGCCATAAAAATAGCCGTAGCATGATCAATACCCACCATGTCATCATCGGGCGAGTGAAGCACTAATAAAGGCTTCTCTAGATTGTTGAGCGTTCTTTTAATGTTGTATCGCGACAAATCCTCAACAAACACCTTGCCAATTTCTACTTCACGACCAGCCACATCCACCAATGCACTACCCTGCGACATAATATCGTCGAGCTTGCTAGTAAACACACGTCTTATGTGATCCAGCGTAGAAGGCGTGCCAATGGTAGTTATCGCTCTCACCGACTCAATCTTCTCGGCAGCCACAATAGACGCAGCACCCCCCAACGAGTGCCCCACCAATAACTTAGGTGCTTCATAATTATCCTCCAAAAACTTTGCCGCATGCAGCAAATCATCAATATTAGAGGTGAAATCAGTTTTAGCAAAATCTCCCTCACTATCGCCCAATCCCGAAAAGTCGAATCGAAGCGTAGCAATACCCCTTGCACTAAGCGTTTCCGAAATAAACTTCACGTTTATCAAGTTCTTATTGCAAGTAAAGCAATGCGAAAATATAGCGTAAGCCTTTGGAGCTGCATCCTCAGGCATCTCAAGCGAGCCGGACAACTCCAGCCCCTTTGAATTTAAAAAAGTTACTTTTTCTCGTCTCATAGATATAACTAACAAATTTGCTGGAATAAGGTTTGCCTAAATCCTCTTCAGGAAATTAAATTCAATCTGCAAATCCACCGTCTCCTTAGTTACAATATTTAGAGGCATAAAGTTTTCAAGCTTTGGGCGACTCTTCAATATCAGGTTTTCCAACAAAGTTTTCATAGCCATATAACCCTGATAATCGGGATTTTGATCAATCAAGAAATCAATCCGCCCTTCTTTCAAGGTCTCAATATTCTTGTCTGTAAGGTCGATACACACCAATTTCACATCATCCTTATTATTACGTTTCAGATAATCTGCCACCACATTACCACGCGAGTTTAGCACAATAATACCCCTCACATTAGGGTTAGTTTCAAAAAACCTACTCATCGTTATCTCATTCCTCTCAGCATCATACACCGAGAAAAGCATGTTGTGCACATCATTATCATACTCAATTTCTTTAAGATAATCAAACGCACCCTCACGGCGCAAAATACTGGTATTAGCACTCTGGTCGCCCACCCTAATAGCCTGTAAAACACCAATATCGCTATTTTTGGGAATCAACGAAGTAAGCAACTTACACATCAAATACCCACATATATACTGATTGGCCGAGTAGAAAGCCAGAGGCGAAGTATTCTCCACCATCGAGTCCACAAACACATAAGGAATCTCTTTATCAGAAAGCTTATTAGTTAGCTCCCTAGTCAAATCATTAAAAGTAGGCCCAATAATAACAGCATCGGGCGACAACTCAATTATCTCATTAAACACCGTTTGGCACGAATAAAAATTGTATTGGTCGTAAGTAAGCAACGTAGTTTTAATATTAATACTCTCATACTGCTCCACTGCAAGCTCAATACCCTTATGAATATTTTCCCAATACTCACCCACCGAGGCATGTGGCGTAGTCACAATAATCTCATACGTTTTTTTGAGCGACAATCCCGAAAGGTGAATATTAGGTTTATAGTCAACCTCTTTTAGTGCCTCCTCAACAGCAATTCTCGACTTCTCCGATACGTTGCCTCTGTCATGCAACACCCTATCCACCGTGCCTGGCGAAACTCCCGCTAGCTTAGCTATGTCCTTAATTCTTATTCGCTTTTTCATCCTATAATAGTATAAAATGTATTTCAATTGTTTGAAGATTACAAATATAAGGATAAATCGGTTTAATAGCTCTTAAATTGAATAACTGTTTAATTGGTTAATTGCTTAATTGGTATCATCTCCTGAGGTTTGGGCTGGGCAATACATTACAAAAAAAGTGTTACTTAACAGTAGCTTTTATAATTCTGCTACCTGCTAGTGATTGGCTATCTTTACCAAACTCCTCACTATACTTACCAGCGGGCATATCACTCAATACGAAAGCAGTACACTTCCTTCCAGCAACAACTTTATCTGTTAAAGCTGTATTAATAGCAGTTGCAGCCATATCAGCGAGCATACCTGCTAGACCACCCCCACCACTATTAATGCTTGTATCTAATCTAATCAGGCCCTCACGATCATAAAGAGTGGCACCAGAAGTTGTTGATCTTAGTATAAACTCAACTCCAACTGTAATAATTCCTGAAATTGAATTCTTATCCCATGATTTTATTATCGTAAACATTGCTGCATCAGCACCCAGTATGTTTTGAAAGCTATTAATATTTGCCTCAACAAACATTTCGCTATCATACGCACTTTCCGATTGCAACATCTCCATAGTTAAGTAAGGAGAGAATACATAATAGCCTTTTTCACTTAAAGGCATATATAGGGTAGTATAGAAGAATTCTTTTGCTTCAACAGAGTTTGTTTTGTTGATAGGAGGCATAATAACTATAGATGTAGGCTTTTCTTCATACATTTGTGAGTATTGAACACCCCTTGTAACACCTGATGTTTGCACGCCACATGATGCTAATATCAAAACAACAGATGCTAATATTAAATACTTTTTCATTGCTCCAACTGTTTAATTATTCTTGAAATATATTTTTCTGATTCGGGATAAAGCATAATCTCTTGTTTTAAGAAGGAAATACCCTCGTCCATCTTCCCAGACTTGCATAAAAGAAAGCCATATTCAGCATACAAGCCAGGAGGAACTACCCCTCTTAAACCTTTTTGGTCATTAGTTATCTTCTTGTATTCAGATAGTAACTTAGCTTGTAGTTCCTCGGTACTCTTCTTACTGTACTTGTATGAAACATCTTCATAGTTGTACCACGAATACAGGCTTTTTGTAGATGTGCAAGAGGCCAATATAATAACAAAAGCCCCCATTAATGTAAGTTTCTTTATCATGGCAAAATTATTTGTTGGGTTTCTTGTGTAGAAACAAACAGTTCCTTACTATAAATTATTTGGTCCTCATATAGTACCTTAATAGTTCTTCTTCCAGTTGCTATTGTGTAAGCGGTTCCCTTTCTATTAGAGTCTTTCGCTTTAATAACCTTTGCCTTAAATGGTGGCTCATCATCCAAATATACAAACACTGTTTTACTCGCATACTCCTTGTTGCCAATTAGTAGTAAATAACCCACATCCTCTTTTCCACTCTGTTGAGCCACAGGGTAATTTATCTTACACCCAGTAATTAGAAGCACAATTAAAATTGTTGACGTCAATATTAGTGCAAATGTTGATTTTAGTTTCATGATGTTTTTTTATTTGATTTCCTCAATATAGTATTCAGTTAGAATCTCCGTATTAATATCGGTATTAGCAGATACTTCCACAAACGAATATTCGGTCTCAGCCGTATCACCACCAGTTAACACAACTTTGACAGTACCTATTTGCTTTCCTGGTAGCTCTATCATTAGTCCTGTTTGAGGGTTTTTCACATTTTTACCTTTAGTTTTAATTGCAAATGTATCTCCCACTTCAATTCCCTGACTTTCTCCACCAGCAATAATAACTGCATCATCATCAAAAGACAAGAAATATGTTCTCCATGCTTTATCTGTAGATTTGTTAATAATGTTTTCCACAAGCTGTCCAATAGCCTCCGAAATAGCCTTGTCACTAAGTGTAGCATCGTAATCAGCTCTACCCCCAACTCCCAAAGTAGTTTTAGAAGTTAGCTCCGCTGATCCCTTAGCTTCATCTGAATAGATAATCAGCCCCGTTGCAACATCAACTAATCTAACATTTACGGAGGCCTCAACAATTTGAGTTTTACTGTCGGTAAATACTCCAGCCTTTCCTACATTTTTTCGTCCAAACTCAGTGATGGAACCAATAATCATATAATCAGCACCAACGCTCGATAGACTATTTCCTTCCTTTGCACTCTCCTCCAGAAGAGTTGCTAAATCACTACGTTCTAACAAAAGAAATTTACCTGAAGCTGCAAGTTTCGAAGATAAAATATCCAAAGCCTGCTTCCCCATTGGGTCATTCTCCTTATCGTAGAATAAGCCTTTGGCATACTGCGTTTCATTTGAAAATCTTCCAATTGCGACCTTTCGCTTAATGGTCTTTGTTTCAGAGACATTAGAGTTAGTTTGCGCTTGCTCCACAACTGCAACTCCTCTTTGTGCATAAACTACATTAGATATAGTTATTATGCATAAAAAAATAGACAATAGCTTTTTCATTATGTTTTGTAATTGTTAGTTTTTAAATTGTTTATCAATTATCAGACAAGTATTATAAGAGTCTCATGTTTTAGCGTCCTTCAACAAGTTTTACTTAGTATATTATAATATCAAAATGTGTTCTTGCTTTAACAGAACAAAGATAAAAAAACTATCTTATTTTTAATCATAATTCCTATCTTATTCAAAAAAATAATTTCATTAAATAAATCATGAAACTTTCCAAAAATCAATACTCCGTTAAATTCTCATTCATATCTAAACGGAAATTGCGGAGAACTTGACTTATTCTTTGAATAGTATCCTATTTAATCCTCTGTTTGACTTAATACCAGACACGCTGATAAATTTTTCTAGAAGATATGCATTGAGCATCATTGATTTGGATGTGGCCGTTGAAAATAGGATGCTCCTTTCCTTTGATAGTAACTTTGCAAGATTTACTGTTGTAATTTCATGCATATCATTTTTGCTATCTTGAGAAAATGTAACTACTCAGCAAATCGCACAAGTTTCTTTCAAACCCTATAAAAGAACTAGAAGTGCTTTGTGTGGAGACTGCCCATTTTTATATGCAGTACCATTGATTAAATGTAATACCATAAATCCATCTGCACCTTGATTAGACCTAAAGA
>CAYTQG010000099.1:0-5124 GCA_964439965.1 uncultured Proteiniphilum sp. | reverse complement strand
CAAGATTATCATTCGAGTTCATATCAGTAGAAGGTATTGGAAATAGATTATATATTTCGCTAAACTTGGTTCCACTTGCGCTGCCACCTTTCCAATCCCAGTTGTAGTCACCACCACCGTAGTATCCATATCTAATAAGATCGGTGCGGCGATGCCCTTCAAAATAAAACTCTCTCGCCTTTTCGTCTAGCACTCTGTCTAGATTTATAGTTGTAAATGCTGATGCGTTAGCTCTTGCTCGCAATGTGTTTATTGCTGTCAGAGCTTCGTTGCTACTTCCGCCAGACCTGAGGGTAGCCTCTGCATAATTTAAATAAGCCTCTGCAACTCGCAAAAATGGCACATCCATATCTGGAAATTGTGTGTCACTTGGCGATTGATTGTCTGCACGTGCATTATTGAACTTCATCACCGAGTATCCTTGTTTGAATATTTCCACATTCTCTATTTCAAGAGTACGTTCGTCAATAAAAAATAGTGCGCGTTTGTCGCCAGCACCTGTAGTAGATGGCGTAAGCAGAGCGCTGGATGGAATGGTGCCATCAGGGAAAAACTTTTTTACTAAAGCTGCTCTAGCTCTATTGCCTCCCCATCCTTCAGTTGAGCCCCAGTTGGGCATTCCACTTGTTCGAGTAGAAGCAATTAGAAATAGTGATGACCCCCAGCTACGTGTTTTTATTCCATCGGCAGCAATAGGAAGTATAATTTCATCGGGAGCATTGTTAACTGCTGATCCTTTATTATCGCCCATAAATAGATGAGGATAGTTGTCTATTAACCTATATGGCGAGTCCATCACTTTTTTAGCATAAGTAGCAGCCTCTGTCCACATTGGTTTTCCGGCATACACTTCAGCATTTAGATATAGACGCGAGCGTAATAGCCAGTTGGCTACTTTGTCTGCTCTATAATAAGGTGCTTGCTTAGGTTCGTACATATCACTCTCACACTCTATTAACTCTTTCTCTATATATTCAAAAAGCTTGTCGCGTTGTATTTGTTGTGGTGCCTCAGTGGCTACCACTTCGGTAAAAGGAACGTTTCCGAATAAATCCATTAAATAGTAGAAGTTAAGTGCACGCATAAATCTAGCCTCTGCTCTTTGCTTTAATGTTTTATCGTCTGTCAAATCTTCTGTTTGTTCCAAAAAATGGTTGCATAGAGTTACATTAAAGTTCAGACGACCATACAATCCCGTCACTTGGTCATGTGAAGCCGACCATCTATTGAAGTTCATTTCGGGAACACCTGGGTCGCCCCATGCACAAATTGCCTCGTCTGTTGTAAGCTCGTTGAGGTTCCATATTAATCTCACAAATGCAGATGTACCTTCGTCAATTCCGTCCACGTCTCCATTTCCATCGGGACCATTTTGACCAGTTAGTGCAAGTGTTGCATATATTTTTGCAAACACTCCATCCTGATTAAAGGTTTGAGTAACGCTTGGGTCGATAGGCTCCACATCTAAATCTCCTATACAAGATGATAAGGAACCCATAGCAAACGCTATTGCCACTAAAGCCGATATCAGTTTTATATATTTATTATTCATAATGATTTTTGTTTATACCGTTAGTTTTTAAAATGAAAGACTTAATCCCACCAATGATGTCATTGGGCGTGGATAAATATCGCGGTCTATTCCGCCCCATACTTCTGGATCTAATCCTTTGTATCGTGTCCACACAAATGGATTTTGAATAGAGAAGTAGATACGTCCATTGGATAGACAATCGGGTGCAAGGTGTGTGAAATTATACCCCAATGTTATATTATCCATGCGTAAGAAAGAGGCTTCCTTTACGTAGTAGTCTGAGAAATAGTATTTTGTAAGTCCTTTAAAATTAGTATCGAAAGCCGATGCAGGTTTATTTGAGAAAAAGCCCGATGTTGACCATACACCACCAATACCAATATTTGCACTTCGTGAGGCTACATCATCATAAACATAGTTGCCCAAGCTTGCTCTCATTGTAAAGCTCAAATCAATATGTTTATAGCTCATTCGAGATGAAATACCCATCAATACATCTGCCACAGGATTGTGGAAGAAATATCTATCATCATCATTAATAGTGCCATCACCATTTCTATCTACAAATAGTCCCTCAATTGGTTTGCCATTATTGTCGTAAACTTGCTCGTAAACATAAAACGAAGATGCTGGAAAGCCCACAGCATGTGCTTGCACATTATTACCTGTTCCGGAAGATATGCCACCTGTTTCTACTACATAGTTGTCTCTCTCGCCGGCAGTTAGCTTTGTAATCTTATTTTGATTATAAGTGGCATTATATCCTAGATTCCAAGTGAAATCTTTTGTTGAAATCACATCTCCATTAATGGTAAACTCAAATCCTGTGTTTTCCATCGAACCAATATTGCTAACTACACGATTTTTGAAGTTGGTACCTGCTGGTATTTCAATTACGTTTATCAAATCGTTAGTCTCGCGCAAGTAGTAATCGATGGCACCAGTAATTCTATTGTTCAAAAAGCCAAAGTCGATACCTGCATTATAAGTTGTTGTCTCTTCCCATTTCAGGTTTCTATTATACGCATCTGGTCGGTAAGTAGATTGAAACTCGTTACCAATTGGATAAAATCCTCCATCCTTATTTTCAGAATACACGGGAATGTAAGGGTAGTCTCCTTGAAGAATGTTTTGCTGGCCAGTGATACCATATCCTAATCTAAGTTTAAGATCAGACATCAATCTTTGGCTTTGCATAAATTCTTCTTCCACTACTTTCCATGCAAACGCAAATGATGGAAATAGCCCCCACCTATGTTCGCTTGCAAATCTAGAGCTACCATCGTTTCTTACGGTGGCAGTGAACAAGTATTTGTTTGCAATATTGTAGTTTATTCTTCCAAAAAACGAAACTAAATAGTTTTCACTTTTCCACTCGCGCTCTTGTGGCAAATATCCATCAAGGCCTACATAATAGTTGTTGCCCTCGCGATAAAAATGCTGCCACTCATATCCAGCCATTATATCAAAATTGTGTTTTTCGCCAATATTATTGATATACTGCATATAGTAGTTTAGCGATTTGTTGGTTTTATACACCTTTTCCCATCCCTCACGTCCGTGTGGATGGCTGTCGGCATTTGCCATATCAATATATAAATCTTGCTTACCATCCGAAAGGTCTAATCCCAATCCTAAATGAGCTCGTAGCTCGGGTAAGAAATGAAAGCGATAATCAATATCGGCACTACCAGTAAATGTTTTTGCAACTGAAGTGTCATCTTTAAGCATTAGCATAGCCACAGGATTTTTTACAGCAAGCGTATTAAAGTTTTGCTGTTGAACGCCATCCTTTTCAGTTGTGGTGTACCATTGATAATACCCTCCAAATAGGTTTTTATAAACTGATTGATTCGACATAACTGGTTGGGTGGGGTCCATAGCTGCTGCCGAGCCCACTGCACCAGTATCGGCAAAGGTATTAGTTACATACATTCCCTTGGCATTCAGATTCATTTTTAGATGATCGTTCAGAAGCGAAGGACTAAGATTTAAAGAACCAGTTGCACGATTAAAATCGGAGGTTCGTAAAATACCGTTTTGTTTTGTGAAACCAATAGATGCACGATAAGGAGTGTTTTTCATTCCCCCTAGAATGCTAATATTATGGTCGGTGCTAGCACCCACCTGATAAATTTGTTTTTGCCAATCGGTGTTGGCATTTCCTAGTTTACTAATAGCTTCATCATTAATTCCAGCATAAAGGTCAGTTACATACCTTCTAAATTGATCGGCTGATAATACGTCAATTGTCTTCTTTACATTACTGATAGACATGTTTCCCTCGTAAGAAACTCTAGGTTTACTACCTGCCTTACCTTTTTTAGTAGTAATGATAATTACCCCGTTTGATGCTCTAGATCCGTATATGGCTGTTGCCGAAGCATCCTTAAGTACGGTGAAGGTTTCGATATCGCTTGGGTTTACCATAGTTAGTGGGTTGGCAACTCCCTTGATGCCGTCATTATCCATGGCAAGACCATCTATTACAATTAATGGATCGTTGCTTGCTGATAGCGAAGAACCTCCCCTAATACGTATCGTGGAGCCACCACCTGGTGTACCACCTCCGGAAACAATGTTTACACCGGCCACTTTTCCCGAAATCATATCCTGAGCATTGGTTACCAATCCCTTATTAATATTGTCAGGTTTTATGGCTGTGACTGATCCCGTAGCGTCATCTTTTTTCACACTTCCGTAGCCAATAACTACCAGCTCATCAAGAAGCTCGGTGTCCTCTTCAAGCACCACATTGATATTTGTGCGATTGTTTATATCAATTGTTTGTGGTTTGTAGCCTATATAGCTAATGTGTAATGAGCCGTTTGAGGGGGCTTGGATTGAGAAATTCCCATCGTAGTCGGTAATAGTTCCTGTAGAAGTGCCACCAAGTAAGATGTTAGCACCGATGATGGGCTCGCCATCAATGTCCTTCACTGTTCCTCTTACATTTACCGTTTGACCGGTTTGAGCTGAAACTGATATTATCAGTAATACGCTCGACAGAAACGTGATAAGGAATGCTTTTGTTTTAGTTCTTAATTTTACATTCATGTTTTATAACGTTTTAAAGTTATTATAGTTACAATAAAATAGAATTGACTATTTACATTTATTATTAATATTAGAGGCTAGTTGCTTCTGAGTTGTTCTTTTCTGTTTATTATTTGTATTCCTCTAATACATAATAGTATTGGTTGTAAGGAATAAGTGTAAAACGGTCAATTAATTTAATCGCTTATATTTAATAATGCAAAGATATAATAAATAAAGATTAAAACATAAGGCATTCTGTAAAAAGATTGATTTAGATCGATATTCCATTGCAATAACTAGTTATATAGCTATCACCGAGAACTTGACTACCGCATTTAATAGCTTCTTTAATCTTCAGTTTTGCTTTATGGCATACATAATAATAGGTGTTTCTCATTTCTTGCTTACCTATATAAATAAGTCATGCTCCACAATTATTATTTTTGCTTCCCCAACTCAAGTCATGCAATCCCCAACTATTATTTTTTTTTCTCCGACTCAAGACATACAATCCCCAACTATTATTTTCCTTTCTCCAACTCAAGTCATGC
>CAYTQG010000098.1:0-5143 GCA_964439965.1 uncultured Proteiniphilum sp. | reverse complement strand
TAAAATAATATTGTTATGAGTAAAAAGTGGCTTATTGCCATATTAGGTACCCTCACACATTTGATGTTGGGAACCGTGTATGCATGGAGTTTTTTTCAAACCCCCGTTGCCGAATCGTCTGGATGGACAAATTCGCAAGCGGCGTGGGCATTTAGTTTATCAATTTTTATGCTGGGTGTCACCTCTGCATGGGCAGGAGGGAAAATGACAACCTTCGGACCACGCAAAATGGCGGTAACTGGTGGTGTATTATACGCCTTGGGGTATCTTATCTCGGGCTATGCTTTGATGCATCATTCGCTGCTGTTGCTATATCTCGGCTTCGGAATTATTGGTGGTATTGGCCTGGGATTGGCTTATGTAACACCAGTAGCTACGGTGTCGGCATGGTTTACCAAAAATCAGGGCTTAGCCACGGGTATGGTGGTAATGGGTTTTGGTTTTGGTGCCCTTGTGATGTCAAAATTGTTGGCTCCATTCTTCTTATCCATTACGGGAAATAATCTTAGCAACACATTCTACTACATCGGTTTGGTGATGCTTGTGGTGATTCCATTATCGGCACTATCGCTTAGGTTGCCCGTTAATGAAGGCTCCACAACCAAAGAAAGTGCTGCGGCACAACCAAAGGTGTCGTTCGCAAAGGATATTTTCGGAAAGCCATTTGTGGTGGTGTGGTTGGTATTTCTTGTCAATATTATTGCAGGAATGATTTTTATATCGTTTCAGTCGCCACTACTTCAAGATTTGCTGAAACTACAAATGCCGAGTGGTACCGATTTTTCTAATCCCGAAGTAATAGCATCACTGGCTGCATCGGGTGCAACGCTAATTGCTATCAGCTCGGTGTTTAATGGCTTGGGACGATTTGCATGGGGGGGATTTTCGGACAAATTTGGTAGAATGCAAACCTTCAGGCTGTTGATGTTGCTACAAGCAGTGATATTTGTATTATTGATATTTGTAGGTAATCCTATTTTATTCTCAGTATTGGTATGCCTTGTATTGCTAAGCTACGGTGGTGGCTTTGGTGTGCTCCCATCTTTAGCTAAAGATATATATGGCTCAAAACTAATGGCTTCTGCCTACGGAGCATTTCTGACAGCATGGGGAGTGGGTGGCATCATCGGTCCACAAATTGTGGCAATGATGAAAGACAACTATGCCGACAAAGCTGGATTGTATGCTTTCATTACGGGCGGCTCTCTACTAGTGATAGGACTGCTCATTAGCTTTATGTATCGACCTGTAAAGGCGTGATATGAAATTACTCACACCATATAAATATTTTACTTTTGTCTATGCCTTATAATGATGAATATGATAGATGGATGAGGCTAGACAATAAAAAACAACCCTGTGAAATATAATAACTTCACAGGGTTGTTTAGTGTTATGCAACTCCTAGTTATAGGAAAGGAATTGCTTTATCTAACCTGATTGAATGAGAACCCTTTAGAAGGATGTAATATCCTTTTAGTGGTTGCTCTTGTAGCACTTTATTCAATTGGTCGATGTTTTCAAATACCTCTATCGGGCTGCCATCGCTGGGTGATGGGGCAAGCTGCTTGAAGATTGATCCAACTAAGTAAATCTTTTCTATATTTTGAGTCTTCACAAAGTCGATTAGCTTTTTGTGCTCCTCTATCGAAATATCGCCCAGCTCTTTCATATCGCCCAGTATCATCGCCTTGGGTAGGTTTGATGGAATCTTTACAAAAAACTCAAGCGAAACCTTCATGCTTGTAGGGTTGGCATTATACGAGTCAATGATTAAATCATTATTAGCAGTTCTTTCAAATTGCGACCTATTATTTTGCGGTTGATACGTTTCTAATGCATCAGAAATTATCTGACCATTGATGCCAAAGTATTTGCCAATGGCAGCTGCAGCAAGAGCATTATCGAGATTGAACTCGCCCACTAGATGAGTTTTTACTTTATGTGGATGCTCAAAAAAGTTCCAATCGAAAAATAGGAAAGGCGTTTCGGCCGACAAAGTTCCCGACACAAATAGTTCGGGATTGTCTCGACCGTATAGTATTCTATCCATCTCGTCTGAGTGTTCAAAGAGTATGGAATTGTCTTTATTAACAAATACTTTGCCTTCGTTTTCTCGTATAAAGTCGTAAAGCTCACACTTAGTTTTTATCACATTCTCTACCGAACCAAACCCTTCGATATGTGCCATACCAATATTTGTGATGAGGCCAATATTGGGCTCTGCAATTTCACACAGCTCCTTGATTTCGCCGGGATGATTGGCCCCCATCTCTACTACACCAATTTCGTGCTCTTTGTTGATAGACAATAGAGTGAGGGGAACCCCAATATGATTATTGTAATTGCCTTGCGTAAAAGCAACATTAAACCTTCTTGATAAAATAGAGGCTATTAGCTCTTTTGTAGTAGTTTTACCATTGCTACCAGTGATACCTACAATAGTAATTTTTAGTTTCCGACGATGATAATTTGCAAGCTTTTGCAGAGTTTGCAATACGTTATCTACAACAATGATGCGTGAGTCTTGTTCTTCTCTGTTCCACTCATCCACCACTGCATATGCACATCCCGCCTCAAGAGCCATGGTGGCAAATTGATTACCATTGAAGTTCTCGCCCTTAAGAGCAAAGAAAATGGAATTGGGAATGCAGTTGCGACTGTCGGTAGTGACTTGTGGATGCTTGATGTAGATTTCGTATAGTTCCGAAATAGTCATATCGTCTGGAGTTTAAATTATAGTCCTAGTTTTTTAGCTGTCTCTTTTTCAAGTCCCGCTTTATTTAAAACGATGCTTAATGTTTTGTATTTTACAAATGCCTCAGATGCATACCAAATACCTTCGTAAGGACCAGTTTTGCCCCATGAGTTCTTCACCATGTAGTATTTGTTGCCGTTCTGATCTTTTGCGATACCATAGATATGCATACCGTGGTCGTCAGTTGTTTGCCAGTTATCGTATGCCATTTGACGCATCTCTTGAGTAATTTCTTTTTCTTTTAGTAGTTCGTTGCCTATTTTTGAAGCCACGCTACTCATTCTTTCTCTGTCTGAAAGGCCTAGCCATCTTGCTTGGTCGGTACCCGCATTTTCGGCAGCATTTTCGTCAGGAACAATTGCAATGCCTTGTCTTGAAAATCCAGCCTCGCTCACGTCAGTAGCCCATGCCACTGTGTATCCATTCATTAAAGCATTATCGATATTGCTAATCATTTCGTCCATAGGAATGTTGTGCGAATTAGCCCAGCGCCAATTGTCGGGTACTTCGATAGGGAACTGAGTGTAGAAAGGATAGTGTGTGAAAGAGGTTATCGACACATAATCGCTTTGTTTGATGCCCAAAAAGTCTCTGAATGATTGTGGTGTATATTCTTTACCATTGTAAGTGAATGTTTCGGGCTTTGCACCTAGATATGCATCAAGAATGGAATTGTACCCGATGCTCCAAATATTAGAAATGCTATTGCCGTTCACAATACCTTTGATATATCCACTAAGTGCTTTGTCCATCTCGCCATGATTGTGGCGGTCTTGTCCGTGCACCAATCCTGTGTATTCTTCGTCTGGAACCAATCCATATTTGTCGAGAGTTTCAACTACGTCGGCAAATGAGCCGCCTGGCGAAAAATTGAGGTGTCCGTGTGTGCGAGCATACTTTTCGGCTTTGTCCTCATAGTTTCTTCTTACGATATACATTTCCGACAGATCAAATGTGCCTTTACCCATTCGCAGCAATTCCGATTCTATCATACTTAATCCTGAGAAACTCCAGCAGGTGCCTGTGTTTGCCTGATCTTTGATTGAGGTAATTGGATTTTCTTTTACTACAGTGAACTCGTAGGCTTTTTCTTGCGAAAATAGCGACATTGAGATTATGAATGCCGCAGCAATTAAAGTTAACTTCTTCATTTGTTTCTTTGTTTTTGAAATTAATTTATAAAATTACACTCACAAAGATAAACCAAAATGCTAGAAGTGCTTGCAATAAAGAGTGATAAATGTTTAAAAAATAACTACCTTTGAAATCATATTTACAAATAATAAAATGGTATGAATGATCTTAAACCAAAAAGAAAAAGAGGCCGCAAGTGGCTTGCTTGGCTGATAGCTATTGTGTTAGTGTCGTTATCGGTGTTTGTTTATGTACGATACTATTATGTGTTTGGCTCTGGTGTGAAATCTGGCGAGCTTAATTATATGGTATATAAGGGTGTAGTTTTTAAAACCTACGAGGGCAAACTAATACAAACTGGTTTTAGAGCAGATAAGCCTGGTGGCTTGCAATCAAATCAGTTTGAGTTTTCGGTGCAAAACAAAGAGATTGCCGAAAAACTAATGCTATCGAGTGGCAAGTTTGTGCAATTGCACTACAAGGAGTACTTTGCCCCAATACCTTGGCGTGGCTACACCACATTTATTGTTGACAGTATCATAACTATCGAAGAACCTTCTAAAACTATTGATGAGGATGTGACTCCCTATGTGTTGGAGTCGATGTGATTATATGAGTAAAAAGAGAAAATTTTATGTAGTGTGGAAGGGGGCAAACCCCGGCGTTTATGATTCGTGGACCAGCTGCAAAGCGCAAATTGATGGCTTTGAGGGCGCTTTATATAAATCGTTTCCAAATAAAGAAGCGGCCGAAGCGGCGTATAACGACAATCCATGGAGCTATATAGGTGCAAACAAAGATAAGGCTGTGGCAAGTGGCGTCTCTTATCAGTCTATCCCTGAGGTAATTAAAAATAGTATTGCTGTGGATGCAGCTTGTAGTGGCAATCCTGGCTTGATGGAGTATAGAGGTGTTTTTACCCAAGATGGTAAAGAAGTTTTTCATGATGGTCCCTACGAAGAGGGCACCAATAATATAGGTGAGTTTTTGGCTATTGTGTATGCTTTAGCTCTTTTGAAAAAGAAGGGTAGCAGTATTCCTATTTATAGTGATAGCGCTACTGCCATTTCGTGGATAAAGAAGAAGAAATGCAATACAAAGCTTGCTAGAACAAAAAATAATCTATCTCTTTTTTATATTGTGGAGCGAGCAGAAAAATGGCTTGCAAGTAATACATGGGACAATCAAATTATTAAATGGGATACCAACAACTGGGGCGAAATTCCTGCTGATTTTGGGAGGAAATGAAAT
>CAYTQG010000097.1:0-5453 GCA_964439965.1 uncultured Proteiniphilum sp. | reverse complement strand
TTTTGCAATGAAAAAAATATCAGCATTACTATCAACATCTGTTGCTGCAATAGGAGGCATATTTGCACAGCAATCAGATAAGCCTAACATAGTACTAATATACGCTGACGACATAGGTTTTGGCGACTTCTCATGCTACGGTGCTACCCGAATAGAAACTCCTAATGTGGATGCCTTGGCTAATAACGGAATGAGGTTTACAAATGCCCACTCGGCAGCTGCAACGAGCACACCTTCACGCTATGGCCTGTTTACAGGCGAATACCCTTGGAGAAGAAAAGGAACGGGTATTGCCCGAGGTGATGCCGCTCTTATTATAAACCCAGAGCGATACACTCTACCCCGAATGATGCAGGAGGCAGGGTACACTACTGGAGCCGTGGGCAAGTGGCATCTTGGCTTGGGAGAGGAAACAAGCAAACAAAACTGGAACGAACGAGTATCCCCAGGACCAAAAGAAATAGGATTTGATTATTCATATATTATGGCTGCCACAGCCGACAGAACACCGTGTGTGTTCATGGAAAATCAGCTTGCTGTGGGATTAGACCCTAATGACCCAATTGAGGTAAGCTATACGCAAAATTTTCCTGGCGAACCCACGGGAAAAGATAATCCAGAACTGCTTACCAAGCTCAAACCGAGTCCTAATCACGGGCACGATCAGAGTATAGTAAATGGAATATCCCGTATAGGATACATGCGTGGGGGAAAAGCAGCACTATGGGAAGATGAAAATATTGCTGATAGTATAGCGGTTCATGCAGTAAGATTTATAGAAAAGAGCAAAGAAAAACCATTTTTCCTATACCTTGGTACCAATGATGTTCATGTGCCCCGATATCCACACGATAGATTTAGAGGTAAATCAGAACTAGGCCTAAGAGGTGATGCAATACTGCAGTTCGACTGGTCTGTAGGCGAGGTAGTAAAAGCATTAAAAGAAGCTGGAGTATATGAAAATACAATCATTATAATTTCTAGCGATAATGGCCCTGTAGTAGATGATGGATACCAAGATGGTGCTGTAGAAATGCTCAAAAACCACAAGCCTTGGGGACCATATCGAGGTGCTAAGTACAGCTCATTTGAAGCGGGTACACGAGTACCATTTATAGTACACTGGCCCGGAAAGGTAGATAGTGGTGTATCAGAAGCATTGGTTTCGCAGATTGATATGTTGGGTACCTTTGCCGAGCTTGCCGAGTACGAAGTTGACAAAGCCCAACTAAAGGATAGTAAACCACAGCTTGATGCATGGTTAGGAAAGGACAAAAAAGGTCGCGACTATGTTATAGGCGCTGCAGGTTCACTAACGATACTCACAGATGAATGGAAATATATTGAGCCTAATAATGGAATCCCATATCAAGTTCTAACAAATATTGAATTGGGAAATAATCCAGAAGACCAACTGTTTAATATTAAAACAGATAGAGGCGAATACGATAATGTAGCCAATCAAAAACCTTTGATGGTAAGATTCCTAAAGCAAATTCTTGAAGAAGAGAAAAGCAAAGGCATTGGCATGGACCTATAAAATGAATATTAAATAAAATAATGAGGGTGCTAACACATAGTGAAAGCACCCTCAATTTATTTAAAAGTATATCGTTCTTAGAATTTATGAACCCACTCAGCAAAAGCATTAATGAAGTTTTGTAAAAACTCCTCAGTCTCTGTGCTCTGAAGGTTATCATTTTCATCAAATAATGAGAAAGCATTACCAATATAAGCCTCTGGCTGTTGCATCATATACACATTAAGAAAAGCCATTGACTGACGTAGAATGTGATTAGCACCAAACCCGCCCATTGCGCTTATTGATGTAGTTGCCACTGCACCTGGCTTGCCGCTCCACACGTTCTGACCCCATGGGCGAGAAGCAATGTCAAGAGCATTTTTTAATACACCAGGAACCGAGCGGTTATATTCTGGAGTTACAAATAAATAACCCTCAGCATCTTTAATTTTTGCACGGAAATCATCATACTCCTTTGGTGAATTTTCATCAAAATCCTGATTGTAGTGTGGTAGATGGCCGATTTCTATTACCTCCATCTCTAGCGTATCAGGTGCTAGTTTCATTAATTGGTTAGCTACTTTCTTGTTAAATGAGTCTTTTCTAAGACTACCTACTAAAACTGCAATTTTCTTTTTGCTCATACTTATATTTATGTTTTTATTGTAATAAAATGTCATATATGAATGGTTGCTCATCCATACTCATATCAATAAACAATAAAAGCTATGAAATGTTTGCTACTTAAAGAGCTAGTTACAAATAGGATAGTGCCTAAAACACCTTGGTGTACTTGTGGCAATAGGGCGTCATTCCTTTGCCAGCATAATATTGCTGATGATAATTTTCAGCTATCCAGAAAGTTGATTTAGGTTTAAGCATTGTGGCTACCTTAAATCCTCTATCAGTAAGTATCGAAATATACTTTGTAGCAATATCCTTTTCTTTATCGTTTGAGTAAAATATACACGACAAATATTGTGGACCAATATCAGGACCCTGTCCATTGGTTTGAGTAAAATTGTGAGTTTCGAAGAAAAGCTTCACCATGTCTTCATAAGTAGTCACAGTTGGATCATATATCACCTCAGTTGTTTCCAAATGACCAGTATTTTTTTGACAAACCTGCTCATAAGTAGGATTATCAACATGGCCCCCCATAAATCCTACGCTTGTCTGTTTCACACCATCAGCCTTCATAAAGAAATACTCAGTACCCCAAAAGCAACCTGATGCAAAATATGCTTTACTTAACGCTTTTTCGCCATCTGGTATAAACTTCATAGATATCGAGTTTACGCAATGGCGTGTTTGTTTAGGCGTAAAGCCCTCGTTAAGAAACACGTGACCCAAATGACCACCACAGTTGCTACAAATAATCTCAGTGCGCCTACCATCAGCATCTCTCACCCTAGTCACAGCGCCTTTAATTTCATCATCAAAAGAGGGCCACCCACATTGAGCATCAAATTTCGATTCAGATCTGTACAGTGGAGCATCGCATTGCTTGCACACATATGTGCCAGCCTCTTCATTATTTAAAAGTTTACCAGTGCCTGGCAACTCAGTTCCTTTATGTAAAATCACCCTCTGTTCTTCGGGTGTAAGTTCATTATATCCCATAGTCATATATTCTTTAGGTGTTGAAATTGTTTTTTTATTTTTCTGTGCGCACATTGTTAGCGACACCAGCATAAGTAATAACAATGCGCTAGTATGCAAAGTTTTCATATCGTTTCTGTGATTAATTAAGATGTAAAAATAACGACTATTCTCTCAAATAGTTTACAAAACTATACCATCGTCGCTCTTTTAGATAGTTTGTATTATGATGGTTAGCATATGCCTCTCGCTCGAAGCTAATATTTTTGTATGCCAAATATTTGTCACCACATATCATCCATCTCACAAGCCATTCAATGATATACCATAAGTAGAATCCAATGATTACCAACTCTATCATTTGTCTCGAATGAATTTTTTCATGAAAGATAATCTGCTCATCCAGCCTAGGTTTGTCCGACCGGGCAAAAATAATCCCAAACAGATTGATAGCTCTAAAACCCTTTAGAGGCAAATATTTCGAGTATATAATCTTCACGTTCTCAAAGCTTTCATCTTCAAAGTTATCGAATTGTTGGTAAAGTTTGTAACTTTGTTGGATTAAAAATAACTAAAAGAGATATGAACGATAATTTTTCATCAAACCTTCCTTATAAGGTAGCAGATATTTCGCTTGCTGAATTTGGGCGAAAGGAAATTGATATTGCAGAACACGAAATGCCAGGCCTGATGGCAATACGAAAAAAATACTCACAAGAGAAACCATTAAAAGGCGCTCGTGTGATGGGCTCATTGCATATGACCATTCAAACCGCCGTTCTCATCGAAACCCTAGTAGAACTAGGTGCTGATGTAAGATGGGCAAGTTGTAATATTTTCTCCACTCAAGATCACGCCGCTGCTGCCATAGCTGCTGCCGGCATTCCAGTTTATGCATGGAAAGGCGAAACACTAGAGGAGTATTGGTGGTGTACCGAAATGGCACTCCGATTTCCCGATGGAAAAGGGCCAAACCTTATAGTAGATGATGGCGGAGATGCATCACTGCTTGTGCATTGGGGATATAAAGCTGAAGATGACGCATCAACTATAGACCGCAAGGGTGGCAATAAAGAAGAGCAAGTTATTTTAGATACACTAAATAGAATTCTCAAAGAGGATAATCAGCGATGGCACCGCACCATTGCCGACATGAAAGGGATTTCGGAAGAAACCACAACTGGAGTACACCGCTTGTATCAAATGATGGATCGTGGCGAACTGCTAGTACCTGCAATAAATGTAAACGATTCAGTAACAAAATCAAAGTTCGATAACCTATATGGTTGTCGCGAATCCTTGGCCGATGGAATAAAGCGTGCCACTGATGTAATGATTGCTGGCAAAGTTGTAGTAGTACTAGGTTATGGCGATGTGGGCAAAGGCTGTGCACACTCAATGCGCTCGTATGGGGCACGAGTAGTGGTAACGGAAATTGACCCAATTTGTGCACTTCAGGCAGCCATGGAGGGCTTCGAAGTTACCACAATGGAGGATGCTGTAAAAGAAGGCAGCATATTTGTAACCACAACTGGCAATCGCGATGTAATAACCGTAGAGCATATGAGCGCAATGAAAGATCAGGCAATTGTATGTAATATTGGCCACTTCGATAATGAAATTCAAGTTGACAAACTAGTTTCATATCCTGGCATCGAGCATCTTAACATCAAGCCACAAGTAGATAAATATACATTCCCAACCGGCAATTCAATTTTTCTACTTGCCGAAGGTAGATTGGTGAATCTAGGCTGTGCCACTGGGCACCCATCATTTGTGATGAGCAACTCCTTCACCAATCAAACCCTTGCACAGATTGACTTATGGCAAAAAGATTATGAAATAGGAGTGTATCGTTTGCCTAAATATCTTGATGAAGAGGTGGCTAGATTGCATCTTGAGCAAATAGGAGTGAAGCTTACCAAGCTATCAAAAGAACAAGCAGATTATATAGGTGTAGATGTTGCCGGCCCCTACAAGCCCGAGCATTACAGATACTAATTTGCTTTGCAAACTGCATACATATTAAAATAGGGCTGTGCATCAAATATCTTACAAGATAATGTAGATTAATTGATTAAGTGTGAAAAGACAAGTTAATCTGAAATTATTCTCCAAAATGTTTGCACGTTAAAAAAGTATGCCCTATCTTTGCATCGCTTTTGAAAGAAAGCCTTGAGGCTGATTCGCTAGCTCAGCAGGTAGAGCACATCCCTTTTAAGGATGGGGTCCTGGGTTCGAACCCCAGGCGAATCACAGCCGAAAATAAAAACTCTGATAATCGTTTATAGATTGTCAGAGTTTTTTTGTTTTATATATGTTCTATTAA
>CAYTQG010000096.1:0-5624 GCA_964439965.1 uncultured Proteiniphilum sp. | reverse complement strand
CCATTAGTTACCAAATCTCTTTTGTATGAAGATGGGTCGTTGTTGGTAGCAGCTATCGAATCCTCGTGCATATATGGGAAACCATTTTGTTTAAACTGGTCATAATTTACCGAGTATAATGCCTTAAACTTCGGCGATATCTCCCATTCAAGCTTCACCTTAGCCCCTATATTCTCAGTACCATCCACACGCTTGTTCATATAGCTGTTCTTAAAATAACCATCATTGCGCTTGTAGTAGGCCGAAGCCGAAGCACCAAAGTTGTCCGACAATTTATTGTAGTGCGAAAAGCTACCGCCAAACTCCCCATAGCTTCCACCATTTATCATCATTGATGTGCCTTGATATGTAAGTGGGGATAGGGTGTATATGTTTACAATTCCTCCAATGGCATTACGTCCGTAGAGAGTGCCCTGCGCACCACGCAACACCTCTACGCGCTGAATATCTTGAAATTCAAAATCGAAAGCCGAAGGGTTAAAACTTGGAATATTGTCAACATACAAGCTTACAGTTTGAGCCCCCGATCTTGCACCAATTCCCCTAATATATATAGGTGTAGATACTTTCGAACCATATGAAGGGATAAAGAAGTTTGGAATCACGGCGCTCATCTCGGGTAAAGATTCGATTCTACTATTAAGCAATTGCTTAGGAGTGATAATAGATACAGCCGTAGGCATTTTCTTTATATCGTTTGTTTCCTTAACCGAAGTAGTTATCACAAACTCGTCAAGATAATATGATTTTAATGTGTCTTGAGGGTTTTCACCTTTATCAATAGGCGAATCTTTTTTAGCAAATGTCGCTAATGCTGTAGTAATTGCGACAAAGAATATCAATAGTTTTTTCATCATTATGAATATTAAATATTTTAATGATGCAAAGTTATGTAATGAAGTAGATAATGTCAATCACTACAAATAGTGATTTTTTTCATTAATGATGTTAATGGCATAAACAAAAAGTGGTCTAACCTAATAATTCACTTATCAGATTGGACCACTCAATCAGAGCGTTTTTATAAATTCTACTGCTCCTTTATTGAAACTAATTTTTCGATTCCATTTTCGGTTTTCAATAAACCTCTCAAGTCCTCAAATGGAATGTTTACCTCTATGGTACCCATCACATAAGGAGCTATTTCGTACTGATTAAATGCGTAGTGAATACCATCATTGCTAATCCAGAAATTATTATTGGGAAATATCTCATCAATATCGAAAAACCCAACCTCAAGCAATCCTTCTTTAGTAGTCACATTGTTCTGAATCATTAATCTCTTCACTATTACCCTAGCCAGCTCTTGTTGATAATTAGGCACAAAAATGTCCTCTTCCGACACAGTTGTTAGTTCATTCAAATCGATGTTAGTATATGTAACCCTATACGAACCGTGAGCACCTCCAGTGTAGTCGCTATATTGCACCGCATAGCTTACAAGAGAATTGTTTTGAAAAAGAACTTTATTCTCTAAGTTCAACGAATACCAATACCACATCGGTATGCTATTACCGTCAGTAAGTCTTTGCACATCCTCGTAATATGTGTTTGAAAGAGATTGATACTCCTCCTTATATTCCCCCACAAACTCATTCATTGCATCCTCGGGAGAAAGAGTATCCAGATGCACATTGCTAAAAAACGTACCAATAAATATCTTTTGCAAACGCTTCAAATCCTCCTCGTTTTTAAACTTCTTAGGATATAGGAAATTGATATTCACATCAGAGTAGGGCAGTGTAGTGTCATTTACCTCAATAAGCTGTATATTATCAGTCACCACTATGCTATCATACTCAATACGATTTTCGTTGGTATCGCTAGTTTTGTCTTTGCACGACGAGAGTATAGCCATTGCAACGAAAGATGATAGAAGAATCGAAAAAATTGTTGTTTTCTTCATAAATAGTTGTTTTATATTTATTGTTTTATTTGTTTTATAGCTCCAAGATTTGGGAAAAACTCAACCTTTATAGGCTGCTTCTTGTTCTCGAGCATCTTTTTGGTTAATACATCCTGAGAGCCAAACTGAACCACATCGACCTCTTTATTAATCATGTTCCGATTATCGAATTCGATAGTTAGTTGGGCCTTTGCCGGAATGTTATATGCCACGCCGCTGGCTAGTTTTTTGTTGAAGCTAGCTCTATCTTTATCACTCATAAAATTGTCTTGATGTGCCGACTTGCTTTGTAGCGATAAGTAAATAGGCTCACCTGCCAAGTTGTCTGGCTCAATAGGTCCTAGCTTTTTCGAAAACCTACCAACAACCATTCTATTAATATCCTCATTTTGGGGCACGATAGTAATCTCTTTCAAGAAATACTCCGTTTGCGTGCTACCAGCAAACATCTCAGTAAGAGCCCTTTCTTGATTATCTATCTGCTCCATCACTATTTTGTAAGCCTCACCATCAGGCGGCATATTATCTGCTTCACCAATAAGAATATCGTTTTTGCTTCGTCTCAAGTCAAATATCTGTCTCGATATAAGCTCCGCCTGCTTAGCAGTAGAGCCCGCCATCAGCACCTCCTCAGTCAAAAACCTTCTAGGATTAGTTGTCTGCGCTTCCGATACCGGCAGCGCATATGTAGCCTTTTTATCAAGCACCGCATCAGTGTTAATGGCCGCTATAAGTCCATCCTCTGTAAGCTCTACAAATGGAGCCACCGATTTGGCATTAAACACCACCATAAACGATTGCTCCTCATCGGGCACCCCCACATTATCCACCATTATCTCCTCAAGTGTATATTCTGTTCTACTCTCAGTGATGGGATCAATGTTTAAATATCTTTGGGCAAATTGATAAAATTCACCCCTTTGATACACAGTTTTCTTCACCTTCAAAGTAGCCACTAAAGATGTTTTAGGCAATGTATAAACAACACCATAATTATTAGCTTTTATGGCATTTTTTCTCACCGTTTGCTGCGCTTGCAAGGCAAAAGCACCAGTGATAAGTAAAATAAATAGGGTTTGAATTTTAAGTTTCATAGTTTTATATTTTTCCTTTTAGTGTGCGCTCTGGAATTGCTCCAAGAAGCTAATATCATTTTCCGAGAACATACGTAAATCCTTCACCTGATACTTCAGATTGGTAATACGCTCAATTCCCATGCCCAGTGCATAGCCAGAGTAAACCTTGCTATCGATACCACAATTTTCGAGTACATTAGGATCTACCATACCGCAACCCAAAATTTCTACCCAACCAGTGTGCTTGCAGAATGGGCATCCCTTGCCGCCACATATATTGCACGAAATATCCATTTCGGCGCTCGGCTCTGTAAATGGGAAGTACGAAGGGCGAAGTCTGATTTTTGTTTCTTCACCAAACATCTCTTTTGCGAAAAACAAAAGTGCCTGTTTCAAATCGGCAAACGAAACATCCTTATCTATATAAAGAGCCTCTACCTGATGAAAAAAGCAGTGCGCACGATAAGAAATAGCCTCATTTCTATACACACGCCCTGGGCAAATAATGCGGATAGGCGGTTCGGTATTTTCCATCACCCTTGTTTGCACCGATGATGTGTGCGTACGTAATACAATTTGTGGGTCGCTTTGAATAAAAAATGTATCCTGCATATCACGTGCCGGATGATCGTCGGCAAAGTTTAGCGACGAAAACACGTGCCAATCATCTTCAATCTCCGGACCCTCGGCAATTGAAAATCCTAAACGCTTAAAGATATCATTAATTTCTTCTTTTACAATTGATAGAGGGTGACGAGCACCTAACGGAGTGGGGTACGATGTGCGACTCAAATCCAATCCCACAATCTGTAGGCTCGAGTTTGCAAACTCCTCTTTCAATGATTTTATCTTGTCTTGAGCCAGTTGCTTCAATTGGTTCAGCTTTATACCCACCTCGCGCTTCTGCTCCGATGGAACATTTCTGAAGTCATCCATAAGAGCTGAAATAGCCCCTTTTTTACTCAAATATTTTATACGTAGTGCCTCCAATTCGTCTGTGTTGGTTGCACCCAAGTTTTCGATCTCTGTAAAAAGTGAATTGATTTTATCTAACATGCTAATTCTTTAATCTTATAATTATAGTGCAAAAATACATTTTTATTGTCTATTAATCTTCATTTTGAAGAAAGAATTCTTTTTGAAAGCTTTTTGCAAAACATGTTGTATTTTTGCAATAGTCTATTTTTAATAAGGTAACAATAACGAGAATGCAAACCAAGGTAAAGAGATTTATATTAGAAAATGAATTGTTTGATAAGTACGATAAGCTTGTAGTAGGGCTTAGCGGTGGTGCCGATTCAGTGGCGCTTCTCAATATGCTTATCAGCCTAAACTACGAGTGCGTGGCAGCCCATTGCAATTTTCATCTTCGTGGCGATGAGTCCGATGCCGATGAACAGTTTGTGAAAGAGTGGTGCCAGTCACGAAACATAAGCCTAGTTACTATAGATTTTGATACCATACAATATGCCGAAGCCAACAAGATATCAATAGAAATGGCCGCCCGCAACCTTAGGTACGAGTGGTTTGAGAAGGTACGCCAGCAACATAAAGCCAAATATATTGCAGTGGCACACCATCAAAACGACTCGATAGAAACATTTTTCATCAACCTTGTTCGTGGCACCGGAATTAGCGGCCTCAGTGGCATTGCCCCAAAAAATGGAAACATTGTTCGCCCCCTTCTTTCGGTAAATAGAGATGAAATAGAAAAATATCTTTACGACAATAGCATCAGCTACAGAACCGATAGCACAAATCTTGAAGATATTTTTACAAGAAACTACATCCGACTGAATATTTTGCCATCATTGCAAAAAATAAACCCCTCGGCCTACGATGCCATTATGAAAACCATTCAAAACATGGCAGAAGTTGAAAAGGTTTACGACAAGGCCATCCATGCCGATATCAAAAAGGTTCAGCAAGATGAGGTAATAAACATACCAGAATTAAAAACCGTGGCCTCATCAAAATCCGTATTGTTCGAAATTCTCTACCCGCTGGGCTTCACATCATCAGATATCGAAGATATAAATAACAGCTTTGATGCAACCTCAGGCAAAGTGTTTTATTCGAACACCCATCGAGTGCTAAAGGATCGAGATAAATTTATTATCGATAAGCTGTCCGACGTATCAACCACTAACGACGAGTATATAATTGATGAAAACACACCAGCCCTACACAAACCTATCAATCTACAAATGGAGCTGTGCCAAATGCCCATCACCATTGCCAAAGGAAGAGAACATCTGTATGTAGATGCCGAACTTATACAATACCCATTAGTGTTGCGCAAATGGAAAGCAGGCGACTGGTTTATACCCTTCGGGATGAAGGGGAAGAAGAAATTGAGCGACTATTTTTCGGACCAAAAATTCAGCATCAAAGATAAAGAAGATGCATGGATACTAACCTCAAATGATAAAATAGTGTGGCTCGTAGGGCATCGCTCCGATGATAGATTCAGAGTTGGCAAAACCACCAAGTCTGTACTCCATATTTCTATATCCCAATAATGCGATTTGCCAATTAATATCGTATCAGTAGCCCACCATTTTTGTTAAAATACATTTATAAAACGACCCTTTTCAAGATTCGAGGCTCAAAATCATTTTGATATTGAGCCTCCTGGACGC
>CAYTQG010000095.1:0-5927 GCA_964439965.1 uncultured Proteiniphilum sp. | reverse complement strand
TTAATGGTTGCATTTAACTCTATATATTGAAGTATGGCCTATAAATAATTTATAAAAATGTAATTCATGGCTACTAATATATTAATATCATTTCTCAGCTTACTAGGTGTTAAGCATACAACAAGTTTCTCAGAACAACATTTTGCTGAACACCAGCACAAATACAATTGTTTGGACTGTCATCTATGTTATCTGATTACAAAACAAATAATGCTGGAATAAAAGTATCCGACAAAAATGATATTAGTAGAATAGAGAACTAAGAGCAACACCAACAATCTTGGTAAATGGCTACAAGCTTCCGGACAATTTTAAAATGGAGAATATAAAGTATATCACAAAATAAAGTTCAGGGTCAGTCAAATATAAATCTGAATGTTTGTCTGATCAATTCAAAAGAGATTAATTTATTCAAAAAGATGAAAAAGTTATATAGAATTAAACTGCGGAGTGCTGTGCAGTTAGAAAGTAATGAAATGAAGCAGATTTATGGTGGAAGTGGATCGTCACTATGTCCTGACGGTTATCCCTATGTATTTAGATGTTCCAATGGTAATTTACACTGTTGTAAGGTGACTGATCTTGGAAGATGTTGCCCAGGAAATAGTGGCACTATCTAAATAAAAGTCTGTATATGAGCTGCTTCGAAAGAAATGAGTCGCATAGTATTAATAGAGTTTCCGTATAAGTCTTTTTTATTATGATATTCTTTCGAAACAGCTCTAATACAATCTGTCATTTATTATGAGATGTTCATAAGTAGTATTCGTTTGTTGTAGAAGCTGATTTTTGGTCTATAAGTGCATAATACTACTATTCATTGCATATTATGTATGACTACCTAAGGAAGATCTTATAGAAAATTCCAATTGACTTGTTTGAGAAGGAGTAATGTAATAATAAAAACCAAATCATTATGAAATTTAAATCATTTTATTTATTAGCACTTGTAATATTATTGTCTATTGGCAGTGTAAGTGCGCAGGAAAAAACAGAGAGTTTTGAGCTTATAGATAATGCTCAAATTAGAGTGCTTTATGAGTTTACACAAGAAGCTGACAAACAAAGAGAGAAAATAACACTAACCGATACCCTTGCACTCAATATTGGTTCTAATTGGTCAGAATTTTATGATTGGCATAAAGTAAAGTTAGATTCACTTGAGAGCGTTAGGTTAGATCCATTTGACTTTTTAGTTATGAAAAATGATGATGATGAGTTGCTCAGCAGGCTAGAAGCAGGGGAGAAAGAATATAAGAAACCACCACGCAAACCATACCCAGAAAAGATATACAAAAATAGAAATGCAAATCAGATAACAACATATATAGATGGTCCATTTGAAGCAGGTGTTGGACCAACCTATCTTGTTCTTGAAGAGAGCATTTCTCCATTAGATTGGTCTATCACTAGTGAAACATCAACCGTATGGAATTATTCGTGCACAAAAGCAACTACGACATTTCGTGGACGTAATTATGAAGCATGGTTTACAACCGATATTCCCGTAAATGATGGACCTTGGAAACTTTATGGACTACCTGGTTTGATTTTGAAAGCTGAAACAGATGATGGGGTCTTTAAGTATAATGCTATTGGTATTGAGAAAATGGAAAACAGTTCAATATATTTGCCAGATGATAAGAAAAAAACATCTGTTAAAAACTTAAAGCAACTGCAAGATTTTATAAGGAATAAAAATCGCAAAGTTGGTATCGTATTAGTAAAAGATGGTGAGGCAACAAACTATACTATCGACAATCCTGTGTTATTAAATACAATTGAACTTATCAACTAAATAATTATGAATTACAAATTAATCTATTCATTAGCACTAGTAACATTATTGTCTGTTGGCAGTGTAAGTGCGCAAGAAAAAACAAATATTCAAACAGAGAGGACAAAGTTTGGTGGTATCACAGGGAATACCGACAACCTAATTATACTTGAAAAGGCCACTTCGGGTCTGTATTATCAGCATATCTACATGATAAAAAGAGAAGGCATATTACAAAAAGAGACCGATACGCTATTCTTAGCATTGGGCTCCACTCAATCTGTATTCTATGACCCAATCTATAAACAAGAATTAGAGAATCAGCGATTAACCCGAATTGCAAGATCTAAAAAGGCTAGATTGATTAATCCCGAGCATGAAAACCTTACCGATATAGTTGATTTAATAAATATCAACAGCGATTACGCAGAAGATGACCCTGGTGATCCATTACAGATTTATAAAAATAGAACTACGGGAGTGGTCTCGTCTATTTATAACTCATATGTTGATAATATTAGATGCAATCAAAATATTGATCAGATGCATCAATGGCAAATGGTAGAGGAAACCGACACTATACTTGGTTACGTATGCCAAAAGGCTTGCCTAACTTATGCAGGACGTGATTACACTGCTTGGTTTACCACCGAAATACCAATAAATGATGGACCTTGGAAATTTTGGGGATTACCTGGATTAATTTTAAAAGTTGTCGATAAGGAAGAGCTGTTTGAATGGGTAGCCATAGGTTTGGAGAATATTGATGGCGATATAGTAATGAACAAGGGAGACTACGAAAAAGCAAATCCCACTCAATTTAGAGACTTTATAAATAGAGCCACTAGTTCAATAATGGTTAGCTTCTACAATAATGGCGTTTTGTATATGACTAATAAGGAAAGGCCTTATACAAAAACTCCAATTGAATTGTTTGAGAAAGAGTAAAGTACTAATAACAACTAAATCAGATTAATATGAAAATCAAATTAATTTTTTCTCTAGCATTAGCATCAATATTGTCGGTTAGCAGTATAGTTGCACAAGAAACTAAAGACACTACAACCAAAGTTGGTGGGACTTTTAAGCCATACACTTCAAACGAAGAACCAATAGTATTAGAGAACGCACAACTAAGTGTTATATACGAGTTTAAACATGAGGTGTTTAATAATAAAGATGTATCATTCTTTGTAGATACTATGCAGCTTGTGAGTGGCTCTCAATATTCAATTTATTTTGACCGAAATAATTCTAGTAGACGTAAGGCTTTCTCAGATTATTTCAGAAAGGATGATCCGCCAAAAGTATGGATACCTGAATCTTATCCTGATTTTTTAGAAATGGCTACAAGAGATGATAATGTGTTTATACCTCAAAAAGTGGGAGATACATATGAGTTGTATAAAGATCGAAATAAAAACTATATTACTGTCATGGATTATGATGACTCGGAATTTAGCGATGAATTGTTTTTCTATTATGAAGAACAGATGTCGCCCATTGCTTGGGAAGTACATGAAGATACCACATCTATATTAGGATATATATGCAGCAAGGCTACTTGTGATTTTGAAGGAAGAAGCTATACCGCATGGTTCACTTTAGATATTCCAATAAATGATGGACCTTATAAGTTTTATGGATTACCTGGAATGATTATGAAGGTAGAGGATTCAGAAGATATATTTCATTTTACTGCTATTGGTTTAGAGAAGCTGGACGATACGGAAATAATAATTCAATCTAAGGATGAGTTTGAAAAAATGACTAAGAGCGAATACTTTAAAATAAAAATTAGGATGCAACAAAACAATACTGTGTTTTATCGCTCTGGAGCTTTATTGCATTTTAGTAATAAAAAGGATGGTATTGTATATACACCTATTGAAATAACTAAAAACTAAACTATGCCTAAAATAACCCTAATACTCCTATTGTCTTTATTCACATTTTCAGCATTCACCCAGCAATCAATCTCTGGGCGAGTGTTGAATACTAATACCAAAGAGCCAATTGTGGCAGCTACTGTTACACTTCATCCCGTAGGTTCAGCATCCATTTTGTCATACACCATGACAAACGATAATGGAGAATATACCTTGAAGAGCAATAATATGCCCGATTCGGTAACCATCACAGTATCTGCAATGACGATTGAGCGCAAGTCTAAAACAGTAAAGAGTGATATAAAGATAGTTGACTTTGAAGTATCTGAAAAAGCAATGGAACTGAACGAAGTGATAGTGAAAGCACCTAAAATAAGACAATTAGGTGATACCATTCACTATGATGTAGCTAGCTTTATGGACGAAACTGATAGAAGCATCGGCGATGTATTAAAGAAGTTGCCAGGTGTACAAGTGTTATCATCTGGACAAATAATGTATCAAAATAAAGAGATTAGTAAGTTCTACATTGAGGGGTTAGATTTACTACAAGGCAAGTATGGCTTGGCCACTCAAAATGTGGATGCCAACAAAGTGGCATCTGTGCAGGTACTGGAAAATCATCAACCAGTAAAAGCACTTAAAGGAATGGAAGTACCCGATAATGCTGCAATCAATTTGAGATTGAAGCAGTCGGCCGTTGGTGCATTTTTTGCAACTGCACAGTTGGGAGCGGGCTTACCGCCAGTATTGTTAAGCAATGAAGCGGTAGCTATGCGTTTTACTCGTTCGCAACAAAATATGTTGGTTTACAAAGGCGACAACACTGGTAGAGATGTAAGTCAAGAGCTAACATCTTACTATGGTTTTAGGAACTCCAATTCAAATAATATATTGTCGGTAGTTGCACCATCTCCTCCCAATATTAGGCAGCAACACCGCCTGTTTAATGATGCTCACGTAGCATCTATGAACGATTTACGAACCCTTAAAAAGGATTTGACACTTACTACTAATGTCAATTTTCTGCACGATAAGCAAAAAAGTAGTAGCTATGCTAAGCAAGAGATATTTTTAACTCCTACTGATTCTGTTCAAATTGAAGAAGATATGAACTCTCGCCTACTAAAGAGAGAATTGGAAGGCTCAATAACTCTAGAGGGCAATGCCGATAACTACTTCTTAAACAATAAGCTAAATGTACGTTCATCGTGGAATCAGACGAATAGCAATATTGCTAGTGATGACCCAGTGATGCAAGCATTAAAGCAACCATCTTTTCATATAGAAAATTATTTTGATTACTTGAAACGTGATGATAAATGGCGTAAAAAGGTGGTAGCAAATATTGCTTACACTTCGCAAAACCAAAGACTAGGAGTTTCCCCAGTTCTCTTTGAAGAGCTACAAAACCCTGACTCATTAATTAGTCAAAATGTAAACTTCAATCGCTTCAGTGCATCTGCAGGAGTATCGGGATATAGAGATTTTAAAAAGTATAGCTTCGGGTTCAATACGGGTGCATCATTTATGCAATACAATATGGAGTCGGGTATGTTATCGGGATTAAGCAATATGCCAATTGTGGCAGACTCACTGCAAAATAAAATAGGTCGCACCGAAGCCAAAATTAGTCTGTCGCCATCAATAAGTTATAGAGCTACTTCTGGATTAAGAACTAGCCTAAGCTTACCGATTAATGCATTGTTTCTTAACAGAGAGGATGATATAAAAGGTACTGATGATAAAGGAGTTCATTTGCTATTTTCACCAAGTTTGTATATGCAGTATTCGCTAACTAGCAGAATAAGCACTAGTATGAATGCTTCCTTTTCGAATAATATTGGTAGTGTAAACGAAGATTACACCGGGTATGTGCTAAATACATATCGTAATATGAACCGTAGTGATGGATTGCTGTCTAAAAGCAGCAACACCAATGCTTATGCAAGAATAGAGTATAAGAACCCATTTACTACACTCTTCACAGCATTGAGTTTGAATTACAACAATAGTTGGCGAAATATGCTTTATGATGTATTGTATGATGGCATCATGAGTAGCAGTGTGGGTATCAAACATCCTCATAGCTCACAAAGTTGGGGTATTAATTATGGTATGGGGCAAAGCATAGATGCAATAAACTCGGAAGTGAGGCTAGGTACTAATTACAGTCATAATCAATCATTGGCACTTAATCAGGGCGAAGTATCTAAATACAATTCAGACAACTACTCTGTGTCGCCAAGCATTACAACCAA
>CAYTQG010000094.1:0-5942 GCA_964439965.1 uncultured Proteiniphilum sp. | reverse complement strand
AAATAATTTATCATTTTCAAATCTACTTTTTTGTTTATTGGAATACAAATTAGAAAAAAGAAAAATAAGTAGAGTTTTAAACAATATATTATTTATGATTATAGATTTAAAAAAAACAAATAAGTATGATGAATATGATAGTCTGTTGATAGTGTGCATAATGAAATATGAAAACTATTGATAAATTAATTATCAAAATAATATGGATGTTGTAAACTTTATTTGAACATAAGAATATATATGTAATATGTTGATATGTACTAATTTATAGCTATTATTAAAATCATATGATAACTATGGTGTTGGTTAAAAACAATAACTTTTTCATCAAAAAGCTGTTGAGATATTGTCAACTCTATAGTGATAATAATTAATAACTAACAGACCATATTAATTATATATTATTGATTGAAAAAATAATCCATAACTGCAAATTTATTTATCATATTTGTTTCTACATTAAACTAACAATATATCCACAACCTATTGTTACATATAGTTGTCAATTTTGATAGTTGTAAAAAATGACGAAAATGTAATTATTTATTGTTAAGCTACCACTTAAAACATACATATAATAAATGTTTTATATATATTTGTTCATCAGAAATATACAGATACAAGTGAGAAAAATATACTACTTATTACTTTCCATTATTTTCCTGTTCTTGTTTTCACGTTGTGCATCAACTGTGAAGATAACTTCCGTGGCAGAAAAGAATAGAGATGGGGATTTGCTTCTTAAGTGGGAAGTGAGTCCTGATCAGGATGGTAATATAAATATATATTCTTCTCAGACAGATGAATATATCGAGAACTTTGTACCAATAAAAACTTCAAAGATTACTGATCAGGTAACCGTTATTAATCAGTCGAGCCCAGATATAAGAGAGTTTTATATATTAAAAACCACTTCTGCATATTCAGGAATAATTACCAATAGGTATATAGAGATGAATAGTATTAAGAACTTTAGAGATATTGGAGGTTATTTCACAAAGCAAGATAGGCAGATTAGATGGGGTATGATATTTAGATCTGGTGATTTAAGTAGTGCTACACTATATGATCAGGAAAAAATAAGAAGACTTAATATAAAAACAATTATAGATTTTAGAACTGAGAGCACATCAAAGAAGTATCCAATATTAGTTCATCCAAATATAAAAAAAATATCTATACCCATTACTCAGATGGATTCAAAAACACTGGATGATATGATGTTAGATAAAAATCTTACTCAAAGTGATGCAGTTCGAAAAATACAAGATTCATATATTAATATAGTAGAAAACAGTAAAGCAGAAATGTCTGAATTGTTTGAGATATTATTAGATTATGATAACTATCCAATATTGTTAAGTGGTTCATTAGGCAAAGACAGAATAGGTCTTGCTACATTTTTTATTCTTTCTGCTATGGGTGTACCACAAAATGTTATTGTCAATGATTACCTTTTATCTCAAGACTATATTAATGTGTCGAAAATTGTAAAAGATGCACAATCTAAACCTGAATATTTTCAAGAAGCTGTTACAGCAATTTTTTCAGTTAGACCTTCATATATAAATTACACAATTGATTATATAAATCAAAAATATGGATCTGTTGATAATTATATTGAGAAAGAATTAAACCTTACATCACAAAATAAAAATTTATTACGCAAATATCTTCTTTATAATCAATAGAATAAATTTTTTTCATACCTTTGCCTCCTGAATCTGTACATAAACGAATTGGTACAGTTACTAAGTTTTGTATTTCAAGTGTATTTTCTCAGTTTGATGATTGTTTTATGAGAATATTAGTGTGAAGTACAAAATACATCACATTAAAATATTGAAAATGAAAACTTTTGAAGAACTTGGAATTGCACCCGAAATATGTAGTGCGATTCAAGAGATGGGCTTCGAACAGCCCATGCCGGTACAAAAGGAAGTGATTCCGCAAATGCTGGCAAATACCCGCGATGTAATAGCATTGGCACAAACTGGAACTGGTAAAACCGCAGCTTTTGGACTACCTATTATTCAAAAAACAGAAACTTACATTAATGCGCCTCAAACACTTATTCTCTGTCCAACAAGAGAACTATGTTTACAAATAGCAGGTGATTTATCTGATTTCTCTAAGAATATCACTGATATTAGAGTGCTTCCAGTATATGGAGGTTCAAGTATTAATAGTCAAATTAAAGCTCTAAAAAGAGGAGTTCACATTATTGTTGCCACCCCAGGAAGATTAATAGATCTTATTAATAGAAAAACTGTAGCACTTGATAATGTTCACACTGTTGTACTTGACGAGGCTGATGAGATGCTACAAATGGGTTTTACTGATAGTATAGACGAGATTCTCTCTTATGTTCCCGATAATAGAAGTATGTTGTTATTCTCGGCAACAATGCCTAAGGAAATAGAGAAAATTACACGCAAATACATGAGGGAACCATTAGAGATAATAGTTGGTCGTAAAAACGAAGGTGCTCAAAACGTATCCCACAGATACTATATGGTTCATGCTAAGGATAAATATTTGGCACTTAAGCGTGTTGTTGATTATTATCCTAATATATATGGTATAGTTTTCTGTAGAACCAGAAAAGAAACCCAAGAGATAGCAGACAAACTAATAAAAGATGGATATGATGCCGATACTATTCATGGTGATTTATCGCAAGCACAGCGAGATTATGTAATGAATAAGTTTCGCAGTAGAAATCTTCAACTTTTAGTTGCCACTGATGTTGCAGCTCGTGGTTTGGACGTTGATGATATTACTCACGTTATAAACTATGGTTTACCAGACGATTTTGAGGTTTATGCTCACAGAAGTGGTAGAACAGGTAGAGTAGGGAAGACAGGAACATCTATTTCAATTATTCACCTTAGAGAAAGAGGTAAAGTAAGACAAATTGAAAAGATGATAAACAAAACTTTTGAGCAACGCCAACTACCCAAAGGAGATGATATTTGTGAAAAGCAACTATTTAATTTTGTTGACCAAATAGAAAAAGTAAAAGTAAACGAAGAGGAGATTTCACGTCTATTACCTTCAATCTTTAAAAAACTTGACTGGCTACAAAAGGAAGATATTATTAAACGAATAGTTTCATTAGAATTTAATCGTATTATTGAATACTATCAACAAGCAGAAGAGATAGAACAGCCAACTGATAGAGGAGGCAGAGAAGACAGATCTGAGCGAACTAGAAATAAGAAAAGAGATAATAATAATAAAGACTCGTCAAGACCGAGAAGAGCTGAAGAAGGATATTCGAGATTTTTTATAAATCTTGGTACCATGGATGGGCTTAACCCTGCCAACTTGATGGGCTTTATAAATGATTATGTTCCGGGGAAAGTTAGAATAGGTAGAATAGACCTGATGAAAACATTCTCGTTCTTTGAAGTTCCTGAGGAAAGTTCTAATAAGGTACTTAAATCTCTAAAAGGAATATTTGTAGAAGATAGAAAACTAGTTGTAGAACTAGCGGATGAAACAGGAGAAAGAAGTCCAAAGAATCGTAACTCAAAAGATTTCAAATCAAAAGGTAAATCAGGAAATTCATATAAGCAAAAGAGAAGGAGATAATGCTGTTTGTTTTAATTATTAGAAGATTAGTATGTAAATTTTCGATAAGTAAATAAACAAAATAGACAGAATAATAGTTTCTAATTAAGGCTTACATTTATACAGAGTTGTATATGTGACACTAATTAGAGAAATTTTTCTCTAATTTATTGTTATCAATTCAAAAATAATTTGTTACTTTGTATAGTAATTTTCTATGTCATATATATATGTGACATAGAGGGTTATGTAGATATCAAACTGTAAGTATAAGCGCAATAAATATACATAAATAATTATCTAAAACTGTAAAATGTTATGAAACGTAAGCTATTAATTAGAGACTTGACCTTAAGAGACGGACAACAGTCGGCATTTGCCACTAGAATGAATCAATCACAGGTTGACAAAGTGTTGCCCTTTTATAAAGATGCAAACTTTTATGCAATGGAAGTTTGGGGTGGTGCTGTTCCAGATTCAGTAATGAGATATTTGGGCGAAAATCCATGGGACAGACTTAAAACAATTAGTAATGGGGTAGGAGGTGCTTCTAAGTTAACAGCACTTTCACGTGGAAGAAACTTATACGGATATGCACCGTATCCTGATGAGATTATTGATGGCTTTTTTAAGAACGCTGTTGCCAGTGGTCTTGATGTAATGCGTATTTTTGATGCATTAAATGACGTTGATAACATTAAATCGAGTGTTAAGTATATAAAGAAATATGGTGGTATTGCCGATTGTGCAGTTTGTTACACAATCGATCCCAAATTTGATGAGCCTGCTGCTCAACCAGCTCCTAAAAAGAAAGGATTTTTAAGTTCACTATTTGGAAAAAAAGAATCAGTAGCACCAACTTCTACTTATAAACCTGTATTTACAGATGATTACTTTATAAACAAAGCCAAAGAAATGGCTGCTTTGGGCGCTGATATTATAACTATTAAGGATATGAGTGGACTAATTCCACCATCTCGAGTATCTAGTATTGTATCACGATTGAAAAAAGAGCTTGACAGCCATGTTTTAGTTGATTTCCACACACACTGTACTCCTGGTTATGGATTGGCATCTGTTTTGGCTGCCATAGTAAATGGCGCAGATATTGTAGATACTGTAATATGGAATTTTGCAGGAGGACCTGCAGCACCAGCTATTGAGTTAGTTTACATCTTCTGTCAAAAAATGGGAATCGAGTTGGATATCAATATGGATGTTGTAGCTAAGATTAATGAAAAGCTATATGATATTCGTAAAGAGTTAGATGCATTTGATGCTGTAAAACAGTTCCCTAATCCATTTAATCCTGCAACAGATACATTACCAGCTAATATTGATAAATTGTTTGATGATGCTATAGTTGCAGCTAAAGCAAACAATGAACCTGATTTATTGAAAGCTTGTCAAACTATTGAAGAGTACTTCAATTTCCCTAAACCTGATGAGAGAGTTAAGAACGCTGAGATTCCTGGAGGAATGTACACAAATATGGTTGCACAACTTAAGCAGTACAACTCACTTGATATTCTGGATGACGCAATGAAACTGATTCCGAGCGTGAGGCTAGATTCAGGATTGCCACCTTTGGTAACGCCAACTAGCCAGATTGTTGGTGTACAAGCGGTTAGCTCTGCTCTTAATGAGAAGAATGGACGCGAAAAATATGCAAATGCTTCAAATCAATTTGTTTCACTTGTAAAGGGCGAGTATGGTAAAACTCCAGTAGCAATTGACCCAGCTTTCAGAGAAAAGATTACTGGATCGAGCCAAGAGATTCCTTACGATGTAAGTAAATATGTACGTCAAGATAATCCTACTTTAGAAGAGTATGGTAATGTGAAACTTGCTATCGACGAACAAGAAGAACTATTGCTTGAATTATTCCCTGCAGTAGCTAAGAATTTCTTGAAAAAGAAAAGAGAAGCAGAGTTTGAAACTCACAAGAAGGAAGAAGTAGTGGAAGTAAAAGTTGAAGAGCAAGCAACAAACGGAGAGGCAGAGCCAAATGGATTTATTATTGAAAGTCCTATGCCTGGAACTATTATGAGCTTTAACGTTAAAGAAGGCGATACTGTATCGAAAGGAGCAAACCTGCTTATATTAGAAGCCATGAAAATGGAAAATGATATACTTTCGGAGTATGCTGGAAAGGTTTATAAGATATATCCAAAAGAAGGAGATATAGTTCAAGCTGGCCAACCAATTATGAAAATAGTTGAATAGAGCTTTAAGCTTAAGTATAAATAAAATATCAAATCTCGGACTATAATATTATTAGTCCGAGATTTTTTTTATATAGTATCTAATGGTAACGTGAGTTCGGGATAAAAAAAGCTTCAAAAAGGTTGTGATATAGAGGTATT
>CAYTQG010000093.1:0-6137 GCA_964439965.1 uncultured Proteiniphilum sp. | reverse complement strand
TGGGGATTGCATGACTTGAGTTGGAGAAAGGAAAATAATAGTTGGGGATTGCATGTCTTGAGTTGGAGGAAGGAAAATAATAGTTGAATTGTTGTTCACATGACTTACCATATACCCAGTTGAAGAAAATTTATTCTACCTGGAATTATAATTTATAGATATAAGAATAAAGTTCTAATATATCCCAATATATTGCGATATCCTACAATTATGCCTCTTCATTATTCAATTGAGTTTCAAATATCCCAATATAATGGGATTAATGCTTTCTGATTGAGAAATTAGTTCTATATCTGCTAAAAATCCCAATATAATGTGATTTTATGGAAGATATAGGAAATATAATAAAAGAACGTAGAAATACTTTGTCTATAACACAGCTAGAACTAGCCGAGCTTGCTGGGGTAGCGCATGGAGAAAATATGAAAAAATTGGACTTATCAATCAAAATAATATTAAGAAAAATATGAACATTTGATTATTTTTGTTATGTTTGTGATTCCAAGGCCTAAGTTTAGTGCTAACGAGCACTAAACAATTATAAGGCTATGCAACCAACCAATTATCCAAAACCATTAGCGAGCGAACAGATATGTTGAACAGAATATTGATACTTTTGAGGGTTATTGCAATATTTATACTGCCTCTTATAGCCTCATGTAATAAGAGCCATCTCGATATCGAAGATGTCTCCAAGGGCACTATATATAGTGAGCAAGATTTTAATAATGCTGTTCAATCATTTGATACATATGCCAATGATACCCTTTTTCTTCGAGAGGAATATAAAAAGGGTAAGATGAGCAACGATATCCTTACACAGTATGCCACAAGCTTTTTGCTTAGCAAAACGCACTCTAACAACTTACATTTCAGAAGCTCTTTTATAAATAAGGTGCGATATCTCAAAATTTTGCAAGAAATAGGCTCGCCCCTGCAAGTGGTTTCGGCCCAAAACGAATTGGCTAGAATATATTTTAGCAACTATATGGTGGACGAGTCGATAAGATATTATTTTAAATCTCTTGCTCAACTACCAAAACTCGACTCTAAAGATACAAATGTAATTAGAGAGGAGGCTAAAACCAAAGGAGGGATAGGTATCATTTATGCAGTTTTGGGTAATGAAAGAAGTGCAGAAAATTATTTACAACAGTCGGAGCAATTGGCACAAACTATTGGCGACAATGAAATACTGGCCTCAAACTTAAAATGGAGAGGATACTTGTTTGAACAAAACGAGAGGTACGACTCGGCATATGTTTATTATAAACAAAGTTTAGACTACTACATAGAATCGAATTCTACATCGGGCATGGCTGAGCTATTTTTAAATATTGGCGAGGTTTACATAAAAATGGGTGAAGTGGAGGAAGCACTGATATATCTTGAGAATGCAAAAACATCGCTCGAAAACACTTCCGAGCAGTTCAATATTATTAAATCTCATATTCTGACTGCTGCTGCCTACGAAGCTATCAACAAGTACGATGATGCTATACTATGTTTAAATAAAGCAGCCAAAATTGCTAATGGAATAAATTCTGAGCATTTTCTACAGAGAATTCATTATGCTTTAGCTGAAATTTATCACAAAAAAAATGATAACCAGATGGCGGGTCATCACCGTCGAATAGGAAATTCGTATGAGAAGAGTGTTAATCTGAGAAACATCCAAACCAATTTGTTTAATACTCAAACAGAATTTGAGAATGCTATAAAGCAAAAGGAGATTAATGATCTTATAATGACATACAAAGTGAAAGCACGCACTCAAAGGATTATTATCGCAGCCACTACCACTATCATGGTTCTTATAATAGGATTGTTTATTGTATATGGCTATTACCTAAAGATGAAAAAATCAAAACGAGATATGCTTGTCAAAACGGCGCAACTAAAAACTAGCCTCTACGATCAGATTAGTGACGATATAAAATCGCCCGTCACCATAATTACTGGCATTACCGAAAAGCTCAGGCAAAACCTAGCGGATGGTAACTCTACTAAAAACATTATCGACCTGGATATTATAAATCGACAAACTCAAAACATAGCTTTTTTGATTAATAATGCACTCGCATTTTCTACATCCAATGATAAGATTAGCACGCAATGGGTTAATGGGGATATTGTATCGTATCTTAAATTTTTGCTCAATTGCTATGCCGATGATGCCGATGTGAGAGGTGTGGACATGGTATTTCTGAGTAGCCACGAGAAGGTGGTGATGAGCTTTTGCAAAGAGCGACTAAAGATAGTAATAAATAATATTCTATCAGTTGCCATCAAAGAGAGCTCGAAAGACGAAAAGGTGGTGATGAATATAAGATACGACAAAGTTGGGAAAGAGTGCTTTATTAATATCACTCACAAGGGAAATCCCAAAAAGGATAGCGATATACCAGAGAGCTTTAAAAAGACGATGGCCGAGAATAATGTTGACTACAATCTACACTATTTCAGCAATAAGGTGGTGCTTGCCAATCAGCTTGTAAAAGATATGGGTGGTACTTTTAGTATTAAACAGGCCACTAAAACCGATAATTTATTTAGAATACAACTTCCTGTTGAAAATAATGTTAGATACAAAAGATTCACAACTCCCGGGACTACTCCTTCTATCAAGACAAGTGAATCTCTTAGAAATGTTTTGAATGAGCATGGATTAGTGGATAACCATGAAAAGAAGAAAGGCTTAGTTTTGATTGTAGAAGACAACCAATTTATGAGCTTTTATATCTCTTCGCTACTTAGCAAAGATTATAATGTGATTACAGCGCAGAATGGTGTAGAGGCACTAAGCAATATTGATCAAAACATGCCCGACCTGATTATTACCAATCTGATGATGCCACAGATGAATGGTAATGAGCTTACTTCCGTTATCAAAAAAACACCATCCACTAGCCATATACCTGTGATAATGATTACAGTAAAAGAGTCGGACGATAATCGTATTCAATCAATTAAAGCGGGGGTTGACTCGTTTTTGGTGAAACCTTTTATCGAAGAGGAGCTTATGGTGCTGGTGGATCAGCTGCTCACTAGCCGCAAGGGACTACTCAAGCGATTGGGACAAATATTGCAGGACAGACAAAACAGAACGGATAGCAAAGTAAATGATGAAGACTTTATTTTTATCCAAAAAATTAGTGAGATAATTCATTCCGAAATCAACAATAGCGATTTATCGCCTCAAATGATTGCCGATAAAATGTTTATTAGCGCATCGCATCTCAACAGAAAGATAAAGGCCATTACCGATTTCAGCACTTCGGGAAATATACTAAATATAAGACTAAACCGCGCTAAGAAACTATTAATTACTACACAAAAACAGATTGGCGAGGTGGCTATGGATTGTGGCTTTAATGATTTTGCTTACTTTTCGCGCACCTTCAAAAAAGAATTTGGTATCACTCCTTCGCAATATCAAAGGATGGGAGTGAAATAATTTAGCTTGTCTTTTATGGACATTCATACATATTTATAATTCAGACAAAATTTGTCTGAGCACAGAATCTCTATAACAAAAAACATAGAAATACAAATTAAGTATATTACTTAACATACTACAATGATACTACATCTCTTATTTTAACTTTCACATAGGTATCACACTCGCCCAACGGGCACACAAAACATCATATTCGCAGCTACATCATATTAAATATAGACAGAATTATGTCTTTTTTGCATCAGTTTCTTAAAATAAATAAGATTTTTATTTGTACTACTTAAATACCACAACTCGCTTATTATAAACATATTGCAACTTAAATAATGATTGCATAATACAAATTTAACAAGGCAACATGTCTTTTTACTACAAAATCTTATCGCTTTGGTTATAACACCCTGACGATATTATTGGGAATTTTGTGCATCAACAAAAACCAGAAATATGAAAAAGTTTTCTTTATCAATTACGGTGCTATTTCTTATAGTTTTTAGTTCGGCAGCCCAACACTGGGGGCTAAAAACTAATGCAGCGCATTGGGCTACGGCGGGAACAATGAATTTGGGAGCTGAAATAGCAATGAGCAGAAAGCACACACTAGAAATTGGTGCAGGATATAATCCGTTTACTTTCAATGATAACAAAAAATTTAAACACTGGATTGTGCAACCAGAGTATAGATTTTGGACGTGCGAATCGTTCAACGGGCATTTCTTTGGAATACATGCACTTGCAGCCGAATTTAATGTGGGTGGATTTGATTGGCCCATTGGGCGACTAAAGGATATCAAGGAGCATCGCTACGAGGGCTACGCCTTTGGTGGTGGAGTTAGCTACGGATATCAATGGCCTATAGCCAAGCGACTTAACTTAGAGCTTAACATCGGCGCTGGATATGCCTATCTATTATATGACAAATATAAATGTGTGAAGTGTGGCGAAAAACAAGAGTCGGACGTAAAAGACAACTACTTTGGGGTAACCAAAGCAGCCGTTTCACTTATATATTTTATTAAATAGCCAAAACGACAAAAAACTTATAACTCTATGAAAAAAATATCTATATATATCATTTTGTCGGTTATGATGGTGTTGGCTACAAGTGTCGCACAGGCACAAAGCGAATATCATGACCAAGTGAAAGCTACCGGCACCACCATTACCAAAGAGGATGGCGCCGTGACCTTGACTATGAATGTAGTGCTAGACGATTTGCACATCGATAAAAACCACTTGCTGGTGATAACCCCAGTAATTAGTGCCAACGATGGCAGCCAAAGCACACATTTGCGTCCTATGGTTATTAAGGGAAGTCGTCGTGACATTATGCTCAACCGTCCTTTCGAATGGAAAGGTAAACCAAAATTCAATTCAATTGAGCAATATATGCCTGTTCGCAAAAACAACACCCAGCAGTCTATCGCTTATAGCGAAACATTTCCTCAAAGCGAGTGGCACAAAAACGCCCGCCTGTGGCTCGAAACAGAAGTAATGGGCTGTGCCGATTGCGATTTGGGTAGCGACGCGACAAACCTTGTAGGACGCATCTTTGCCGAACCATACAAGCCTGTGTATGCTGTATCATTTATCACGCCCGAGGCTGAGGCAGTGAAACAACGAAGCGAAACCTATACGGCCAATTTTACTTACCGTGTGGGCAGATACGAACTGTTGCCAAACTTTGAGAACAATGCTGCAGAGCTTGAGAAGGTGGACAAAGTGATACGAGAAGTGCAGGGCGACAAAGACCTTACATTTACTAATGTAGAAATAAACGGATATGCATCGCCCGAGGGAAGCTACAGCAGCAATATGAAACTATCAGAAAATAGGGCTCATGCATTTTCGAGCTACTTGGTGAAAAAGTATGGACTAAACGATAATCAATTTGCCGTGAAGTGGCATGGCGAAGATTGGGACGGCCTTAGCAAAGCGGTGCAGGCATCGCAGCTCGACAAGCGTGATGATATACTTAGGATTATTACTACAGAACCTAATCACGATGCCCGTGATGCCAAAATCATAGCATTAGATAATAGACAAACTTATAATACTCTACTAAATGAGTACTACCCACCATTGCGCCGAAACGATTATACAGTGGGCTTTATAGCTCGCGCATTTGATGTGGAAGAGGCAAAACAATTGGTGAAAACACGACCAAATCTGTTGAGCTTAAACGAAATGTTCCTTGTGGCGCAAACCTACGATAAGGAGAGCGACAACTATAAGGAAGTGTTTGATGTGGCAGCCCGCTTGTATCCCGACGATCCTGTATCGAACATCAATGCGGCAGCTGTGGCAATAGAAAATGGAGATGTGGAAGGTGCTTACAAGCGCCTAAGCAGACTAAGCGATAATCCTAAAGCCTGGAACAACCTGGCCGTTGCCCTGGCAATGAAAGGAGAATATGATGAAGCACTGAAGCTTTTTGAGCGTGCTGGAGCCCAAGGCGACAACACCGCTGCCGAAAATGCTAAGGAAATAGTGAAGATGATGGAATCTATGTGAGTAACTGGTTAACTGATTAAACGATTAAACAATTAAACATTTTTATAAACAAACCAATTTAAAATTTCAAATTATGAAACTAAGACATTTATTTTTAGCCGCAATAGTTGCCCTAGGCATGATGGCTTGTAACAATGAGGATACTCCACAAGTGGATGGTGCT
>CAYTQG010000092.1:0-6321 GCA_964439965.1 uncultured Proteiniphilum sp. | reverse complement strand
TTATAAAGGATGCTCTAAATCAGAGTGTCCTTTTTTTGGTGTGCCGTGCATGATTCTTAACTTGGTGGTGAAAGTCCACTATGGGGGTTTGTAATCGCCAACCATTAGCTGAAGACAAGGGTGTCCATCGCGAGGTGGAATCTGAAGGAAGTCTAAGGCAAAGTTCCGTCCTGAGGAACACGAATCATATCAGGCATAACCGTTGGGATGAGACTGCCAAACAAGTCAAAGTCCAAAGATTACACGGACAACGGGTTGTAAATATGGCGGGGAGATGGAATGAAAGTTAAGTATCTTACCACGGGAGGTCTCACGGACGTATTGAAACGGAGTATGATATACGGACAACAGTTGTCGTGAGAAGTCAGCAGAGGTCATAGTAGATACAGCAAACGAGCCTGAAAAGCTCAGGAGGTCTCACGAAGTATTGAAGGACTGAACCTTGCAGTTAGGCAGAAAAGAATGTTACCAAAATGACTAATCAGATGCTCCGATTGGAGGCTCCTTGCCAAAAGAATAGGACGGAATCCGAAGGATAGGTAAGAGTGATAATGTTACGAGGATAACTGAAAACAGCGTCAAACACATCATAATCGATGTCAAAGCAAGGAACCGCCGTGTACCGAACGGTACACACGGTGGTGTGAGAGGAAAAATAGGGAAATAATCCCTATCTTCCTACTTGATTTTTTTTCTGTGCTTTCGTAAGTTAAATGTGGAGTATTCTTTCAATTTGTTTTTGTAATGTGAGATTTTAGAATAGGTATTTAGAAATAAAAAGAGGCTGCCAGAAACATAATTGGCAGCCTCGAACTGTAAAACTGTGAAATTTAAATGTAGATAGTTTTATTGCATTACTGCGAAAGCCTTCTCAAGCTCTATAGCTTTAGGGAAAAGTATATTATTCTCCAAGTGGATGTGCTTGTGTAGATCATCTTCAAATTCTTGTAGTAATGAGAATGTAACTCTGTATGTACCGCATGCATCAACTGGGGGAGTATAATTGTCAGACAACTCAGATATTTGACGGAAACGTTCTCCTTCGTTGTCATGTTCCATATGCATCACTTCAATAGGATTTTTAACCTCACCGAAGTTTGATTCAGGAAGTGGTGCATTCTTTATTTGTGCCTCCACCATATTGCGAATATGTGGGAAAAGAACTCCCTCTTCTTTGCTCATATGTGATGTTAGCTCTTGAGCCGATTGGAAAAATAGTTCGCCAATCTCAAGTAGCTCAGGGTGATTGCCGCCGTGCACTCTCATCACTTTTGTAAGATAAGGAGTAATCTCCTCTATTTTAGCTTCCACATATCTATGGTGAGTTTTTTCGATATAATCAGCTAAAAGATCAAGTGGCCAACCTCTGTAGTCCACCTCAGCACCTGCATTACCTTGTGCAGCTGCAGCTTCAAGCTTTTGCAATAGTTCGCCGGTATCTATATTTTTCTTTGCGCAAGCATCTTCAATAGATCTGTTGCCATTGCAGCAAAAATCAATACCAGCTGTTTTAAATACAGTTGCGTAGCGATAGTTTTCCGCTACCATCTTGCCAATGTTGCTGTCTTTTGTAATACTCATAATTTTGTGAATTTTTAAAATGTTCCGATCTTAACAAAGATCGATTTGCTGTTAGTTATTTGGTTGTTTTTTTACGAAGAAGTGAAATTCCAAAAATGGATAGTAAAACCACTTTAGTCACCTCAAGCGTAATGTAAGTGTAATGAGCAAATGAGCTTGATAAAACACTTTGCTCTTGAATGTGCAAATTAGCTCTCACAAATAATTCGGGCAGAAGCCAAAATGATTGAAGCAATAATATCACAATTGTAATAACTACTAGTAAGTTCTTACCCTTTATAGGATTTTGCCTTGAAGCAAGCATACTAAGAACGATAATTATTGCCAATACCCATTCTATTTTGTTGAGAGCATTGAAAACCAGTTTACCTATACCCAATCCCAATTCTAATGTAATTCCAGGAGCTTGAAACTTGAGCCATGCCTCTAAAAAGCTAATGGCAAATACAAATCCAAGCCATAGAAACGTGAGGGCAATCGCTGTAGGATTTTTAATTGATCTCATTGTTTATATTATTTATTGCGCATTATATGTATTAAGATAGATGTGTCCGAAATAGATATAAAAAAATATTATCTCTTCAAAAATGTAAGTCCATTATTGATGCCCTTAGCTAGTTCAAGCACTGTTGTTGTCTCTAGCATTTGTTTCAAATCATCTCTAATGATACCAAACTTATTGTGCAACGGACATGGCTTTTCGTCGCTACATTCGGGTAAACCTAAGCCACAACCTACAAACACATGATCACCATCAATAGCCATAACTATTTCGCTTAGCTTCAATTGATCTAACTTGTCAGATGGAATTGAAAAACCACCTGAGGGACCTTTTAAAGAGTCAACAATGCCATTTCTGGCTAATTGCTGTAATACTTTTGCTGTGAATGCCTCTGGCGAATCTATTGCTTTGGAGATCTCTTTGATGTTTACACGATTTCCCCATTGCGATTGTTCCGCAACATACAACATTGCTCTAATACCATATTCACAAGCTTTCGAAAACATATATCTCTCTTTTGTTTGCGACAAAGATAATAATTCTTTTCACTTTGGGGATGTTTATATCCGAAAATGTTTCAAATTTAATATAAAGATACATTCAAGCTTATATTTACTCACTTTTCTATGCCCTATTTCTTAGATTCGATTGTATCTTTGTTGCAACAAATAAATCACAGAGATGGCAAATAAGGAATACGAATCAAAATTATTATCACTAAACTACCCCAAGGCAGATGCATATGGCACGCTATCAATGCCGGTTTACAATAGCTTAGCATTTGCGTTTGAAACTGCCGAAGAGATGGAGGCGGCATTTATAGGGGCAACCAACGAGCACGTATATTCGCGAATAACTAATCCCACCGTACAGCATTTTGAGGATAGGGTGAGGGCAGTAACTGGGGCTTATGGTGTGACGGCGCTCAACTCGGGTATGGCGGCAATTAGCAACGCTATGTTTGCATTGGCATGGAGTGGTAGTAATATTGTATCGTCCAATAAACTGTTTGGCAATACCTATTCCTTTTTTGTAAACACTCTCAAGGCTTTTGGGGTTGAGGTTAGATTCGTGAACTTGAAGAATAATGAAGAGGTAAATGCTGCAATAGACGAAAACACGTGTGCACTGTTTGTCGAAATCATTTCTAATCCACAAATGGAGGTGGTAGATTTGAAAACTTTAGGAAGTATTGCTCACAAGAAAGGAGTACCGCTGATTGCCGATACCACATTAATACCTTTTTCAGAATTTTCGGCCTCCGATTTTGGTGTAGATATTGATGTAATATCTAGCACAAAGTAAATTTCAGGTGGTGGCACTTCGCTTGGGGGACTAATAATAGATTATGGCACTTTCGATTGGAGCAACTCGCCCAAACTGAAACATATTGCTAAAGATACACCATCTGCTTTTCATTATATATTGCGTAAAGAGATTCATCGCAATCTTGGAGCATATATGACAGCTCAAACTGCGTATATGCAATCATTAGGATTAGAATCAATGAATGTAAGATATCAGCGCCAGGCAACAACTGCTCTCGAATTATCTAAAAAACTGCAAGATGTGCCACAGATTACATCGGTTTGCTATCCCGGATTGGATAACCATCCCGATTATGAAGTAAGCAAAACTCAATTTGGCAACACCCCTGGTGCAATGCTTATATTTGATTTACAATCTCGCGAGAAATGTTTCTCTTTCCTTAATAGATTGAAGTTGATACGTCGTGCCACCAATCTTTTCGACAATCGTTCGCTAATACTTCACCCAGCTAGCACCATATATGTAGGATTCACGGCAGAACAAAGAGCCGAAATGGATGTTCGTGATACTACAATACGTCTTTCAATAGGTTTAGAGGATGTGGGCACTCTTTATGATGATATAGTGCAAGCATTAAGCTAAGCTTTTTCCTTAATCTCAATATATTCCTTAACGATAGGCAAATCGGCAGATGCCCAGTCGATATCATTAAGTTCGGTAACAGACAGCCACTTGTGCTGTTTGTGCTCCGATAGTATCAGTTTGCCCGATATCAATTCAGAAATAAATGGAATTAGTTCAATAGAAATATTTGGATAATGAAATATGGATGGAGTGAGCCTTTGTTGAGGATTTATTTCTAGATTTAATTCCTCCATAATCTCTCTTATTAAACAATCTCTTTCCGATTCATCATCCTCAATCTTACCACCCGGAAACTCCCATTTTAGTGCTAGGTTCATTCGCTTGCTTCTTTGCACCACCAGCACTTTATCGTTGTGCTCAATGATGGCACAGGTTACTTTGATTGGCTTCATATCATAAGTATTAAAAAACGTGCGGAGTAAAATCACTCCACACGTTCTAAGTTATATATTATCGATTAGATAGGCAGATACCTTAATCTTCTTTTCTCTCAACTAATACAATACCTAATTCGTCCAATTGCTCTTGTGAGATTGTAGCCGGAGCATCAATCATCACATCGCGTCCCGAATTGTTTTTTGGGAAGGCAATGGTGTCACGAATACTGCTTAAGCCAGCAAAGATTGAAACAAACCTATCCAAACCAAAAGCAATACCACCATGCGGAGGAGCACCGTATTGGAAGGCATCCATCAAGAAGCCAAACTGCTCCTGAGCACTCTCGTCGCTAAATCCAAGCACCGAGAACATTTTCTTTTGCAACTCGCTATCATGAATACGGATTGATCCGCCACCAATCTCCACACCATTTATAATCATATCGTAAGCATTAGCTCGCACCGCTGCAGGATCAGTATCAAGCAAAGAGATATCCTCAGCCTTTGGCGAAGTGAAAGGGTGGTGCTTAGCGAAGAATCTGTTTAGTTCCTCATCCTTTTCTAACAATGGGAAGTCAACAACCCACAAGCATTTGAAAACATTCTTATCTCTCAATCCAAGACGCTCACCCATTTCAAGGCGAAGCTCGCACAGCTGCTCCTGTGTCTCCACAGTTTCGCCAGCCATCACCAATATTAGGTCGCCCGGCTTAGCATTACATCTTTCAGCCCACTGTTTTAGTACGTCCTCACTATAAAACTTGTCAACTGATGATTTAAGTGAACCATCCTCGTTGTATCTAACATATATCAAACCCTTGGCACCAATTTGTGGACGTTTCACAAAGTTTGTAAGCTCGTCCACCTGTTTGCGTGTATATGAAGCGCACCCTTCAGCACAAATAGCACCAACATACTCAGCACTATCAAATACCACAAAGTCGGCTCCTTCGGTAAGGTCCTTAATCTCTACAAATTTCATATCGAAACGGATATCAGGCTTATCCGAGCCATAATATTTCATAGCATCGGCATAGCTCATACGTGGAAACTCCTCCTCAATCTCAATACCCTTTAGAGTTTTGAATAGATGCTTTGTAAGTCCCTCGAATGTTGAAATAACATCCTCCTGATCCACAAACGCCATTTCGCAGTCTATTTGTGTAAACTCAGGCTGGCGGTCGGCACGCAAATCCTCGTCTCTAAAGCATTTCACAATTTGGAAATATCTATCAAATCCCGACACCATCAGCAATTGTTTAAATAGCTGTGGTGATTGGGGTAGGGCGTAAAACTCGCCAGGATTCATTCTTGAAGGCACCACAAAGTCGCGTGCACCCTCAGGTGTAGAAGCAATCATCATAGGTGTTTCTACCTCCATGAAATTTCTCTCATCAAGATATCGGCGCGTTTCGAATGCCATTTTATGACGTAGCTCAAGATTTTTTCTCACCACATCGCGACGCAAATCCAAGTAGCGATACTTCATTCTCAAATCGTCGCCACCATCTGTATCAGTTTCAATAGTGAAAGGTGGTGTTTTAGATTTATTCAAAACCTTCACCTCGCTTGCAATAATCTCTATATCGCCAGTAGGGATATTAGCATTTTTGCTCGAACGCTCTGCCACAGTTCCTTTAACCTGAACCACCCACTCGCGACCAAGCTTATTAGCCTGCTCAGCCAAATCATGATTAACCTCCTGATTGAACGACAGCTGAGTTACCCCATATCTATCTCGCAAATCAATAAAAGTCATGCCACCCATTTTGCGAATTCGATGTACCCAACCCGAAAGAGTCACCTCTTGATTAATGTCGGCGATACGTAATTCGCCACAAGTTTTACTTCTATACATATATATAATGTTTGTTTTCGTTTTTAAAGATGCAAATTTACAAAAAAAGGTGGTTAAACCATGTATTTGATTGCACGAAACTTAAATTG
>CAYTQG010000091.1:5276-6404 GCA_964439965.1 uncultured Proteiniphilum sp. | reverse complement strand
GGTGGAAGAAGAGGAAAAAAGAAGAAACAGATTAATTACTATATAACAAATGACAGGTACAAATCAGAGGGCTGAATTGCAGGCCAAAATATGGAGAATAGACAACGATAAACTACTTGTATCTATTGTAAAAACGTCAAAAAGCAAGGTAATTAAGTAATTTGATACTAATAAAACCAATTATAGATATACGTAAAATAAATCAATACAAAAACTCATTTGATAGTATAGGCAAGTATATTGAAAATGAAAACAAGGAGCAAGTTGAAATTTGGTTTGCAAGAGAATTGCAATCTGTTTTGGGCTATGCGAGATGGGAAAACTTTTTAGTAGCAATCAAACGTGCTGTTGAATCTTGTAAAACGCAGAATATCAATGTCGATGATCATTTTCGTGAGGTCACGAAAATGATAGAAATAGGAAAGGGTGGAAAACGTGAAGTCAATGATTATATGCTCACTCGATTTGCTTGTTATCTCATAGCTCAAAATGGTGACCCTAGAAAAGAAGAGATAGCTTTTGCTCAAAGTTACTTTGCAATTCAAACGAGAAAAGTAGAACTCATTGAAGAGCGAATAAGGCTTAAATCACGATTAGAATCTAGAGATAAATTAAGAGCATCAGAAAAGCAGCTCTCACAAAACATTTATGAGCGTGGTGTTGATGATAGGGGATTTGGACGTATTCGATCAAAAGGTGATACCGCATTATTTGGTGGATACACTACAAAGGATATGAAAGATCGACTTGGAGTTAAATCCAATCGTCCTCTTGCCGATTTCTTACCTACTTTGACCATAGCCGCAAAAAATTTAGCCACCGAGATGACTAATTTTAATGTAAATGAAAAGGATTTACAAGGAGAAACCAAAATAACAACAGAACATGTACAAAACAAAAAACGGTTCGCGAAATGTTAGGAAAAAGAGGAATAAAACCTGAAAATTTACCACCCGCAGAAGATATAACTAAACTCGAACGAAAGGTTGTGTCTGAAGAAAAGAGAATTGAGAAATCATCTAAAAAGCTCCCAAGAACTAAAAAGGAATGAATAAAAATACAAACAGAAGCTCTTTAATGCGATCCTCAGCTGCCGAGTATTTGACATTTGTTGCAGCTACGGGAGAG
>CAYTQG010000091.1:0-5176 GCA_964439965.1 uncultured Proteiniphilum sp. | reverse complement strand
TACGGGAGAGTTATAAATAATTATTACCCTGATATACCTCCATTTAGAAATATATTCATTAATTTTGGAGTTCGATACCAATTTTTTTGGTGTGTTTTGTGTACGTAAACAACAAACAATAAAAAATATAATTAATGAAGGATTTTATACATGATGATTTTTTGCTACAATCTGAAACAGCAAAGGAGCTGTATCACAAGTATGCAAAGGGTTTGCCCATTATTGACTATCATTGCCATTTAGATCCTGAACAGATTGCTAACGATAGGCAGTTTGACAACCTAGGACAGATTTGGTTGGAAGGCGACCACTACAAATGGCGTGCACTGCGAACTAATGGTGTGGAGGAGAAATATATCACTGGTAAGGATACTAGCGATTGGGATAAGTTTGAGAAGTGGGCCGAAACGGTGCCTTACACTATGAGAAATCCACTTTATCATTGGACGCACCTTGAGCTGAAAACCGCTTTTGGGGTGTCGGAGCTTTTAAATAAAAATACGGCTAAAGATATTTACGATAGGTGTAGCGCTATGCTTAAGCAGCCTGAGTATTCGGCACGTGGATTGATGAAGCACTACAACGTGGAGGTGGTGTGCACTACCGACGATCCGGTGGATAACCTTGAATATCATATTGCGCTTAAGGATGAGGGTTTCGACATTAAGGTGTTGCCCACTTGGCGACCCGACAAGGCTATGGCCATTGAAACGGGTGAGGATTATGTGAAGTATATAAATAGACTGTCGGAAGTGGCAGGGATTGATATCAAGAGCTTCGGCAACTTGATTGAGGCATTGCGAAAGCGTCACGATTTTTTTGCTTCGGTAGGTTGCAAACTGTCCGACCACGGCATGGAGATGTTTTATGCTGAAGATTATACGGCAGATGAGATTGATGCTATTTTTAAGAAAGCACTTAGGGGTGAGGAGCTACACGAGGAGGAGATTGTAAAGTTTAAATCGGCTATGCTTTACGAGGGTGGCATAATGGATTGGGAAAAGGGATGGACTCAGCAGTTTCATTATGGCGTGATCAGAAATAATAATAGCAGATTGTTCAACAAACTTGGTCCCGACACGGGTTTTGATTCTATTAGCGATCCTAATGTGGCAAAGGGTTTGAATAAGTTTTTGGATAGCTTGGACAAAGAGGATAAACTGACTAAAACTATTATCTACAACCTCAATCCGCGCGACAATGATATGATAGCCTCAACGATTGGAAACTTTCAGGATGGGTCGATAGCTGGTAAGATTCAGTTTGGATCGGGCTGGTGGTTTTTAGATCAAATAACGGGTATGGAGGCGCAGATGACTTCGCTTTCTAACCTCGGACTTATCAGTCAGTTTGTAGGTATGCTCACCGATTCGCGTAGCTTTTTATCATATCCTCGTCACGAATATTTCAGGCGTACGCTATGCAATCTTTTGGGTGATGATATAGAAAAAGGGTTATTGCCAAAATCGGAGATTGAATTTATTGGGCAAATGATTCAGAATATTTGCTACTATAATGCAAAGAACTTCTTTAATTTTTAAAACAAAATGATGTATAAACTATTTGATATTAAAGATAAGGTAATCGTGATAACTGGTGGGACGGGCGTGCTAGGTGCTTCGATGGTGGAGTATTTGGCTATGCATGGCGCAAAGGTGGCTGTGCTGGCTCGCAACAAGGAGAAGGGCGATAAGCTTATCAACAAGGTGAAGAGTGATGGTGGCGAGGCTATTTTTCTTCAAACAGATGTGACCAACGAGGAGGTGCTTACCCAAAACGCTGAGGAGATAATGGCTGCTTATGGCAAAATAGATGTGCTAATAAACGGTGCTGGTGGCAATATGCCTGGTGCTACAATAGGGCCAAACAATGATATATTTGACTTGAAGATGGTTGACTTCAGAAATGTGGTGGACCTAAACCTGATGGGTACAGTGGTGCCTACGGTGGTGTTTTCGAAATATATGGTTGATGCAAAGCAGGGTAATATCATTAATATTTCGTCGGCTTCGGCATTGCGTCCTCTTACTCGCGTGGCGGGATATGGTGCAGCTAAGGCGGCAGTGACCAATTTTACAAAGTATATGGCTGGTGAGATGGCTAAAAAGTTTGGTGAAACTTTCCGTGTTAATGCTATTTGTCCTGGGTTTTTTATTACTGAACAAAACAGAACATTACTTACCAATGAAGATGGCACATTTACCGATCGTGGCAATACAATAATTGCTCATACACCATTTGGCCGCTTTGGCAAGCCCGAAGAGTTATTGGGTACATTACACTACTTAGTAAGCGAGGCATCGAAGTTTGTAACTGGCACAGTTGCTATTGTGGATGGTGGTTTTGATGCATTTAGTATATAATTCGTTTTTACAGCTATTAAATATATAATTCATAACAAATAAGATGTCAATACAATTAAGAAAAGATTTTAAATACTCGCTCGTGACTCCCACAAGCATGGGGGTAAGAATTACGCCAGTTAATGGACAGCCTGTGCATTGCAGCAATATGTTTCAGATGCATGCCACAAGTGCTGAGACTAATGTAGCTAGCATTTCATCGTCGCTGGGACTGCCTGTGAAGGCGCTTACCACTTTTGTGAAGGATAGCCCGATTGCTGCTTTTATAAAATCGGACTTGAAGGCACGCCATATCGACTATGAAGGGCCAGAGGTGGAACAGGGCGATCCATGGGGATATAGACATCAATTTAATGTGGCTGATAGTGGCTATGGATTGCGTGGGCCAAGAGTGCAAAACGATCGTGCTGGTGAGGTGGGACGCACACTTAATGTGAAGGATTTCGACCTTGAGCGTATTTTTGGCCAAGAGGGTGTGCAAATTGTGCATCTTTCGGGTTTGATTGCTGCCCTATCGCCTGAGACTAGCAATTTCTGCCTTGAAATAGCTAGATATGCAAAAAAGCATGGTACTCTTATTTCGTTCGACTTAAATCATCGTGCTACTTTTTGGAAAGGTAGAGAGGAGGAGCTTCATGCTGCATTTACTGAGATTGCCTCATTGTCGGATATTTTGATTGGCAACGAAGAGGATTTTCAGCTTTGCCTTGGAGTATCGGGACCTAAAGCGGGTGGTGAAAATATTGAGGAGACTATTGACGCATTTAAGGGTATGATTTTGAATGCTAAAAAGACGTTTCCGAATGTTTCGGTGTTTGCAAATACTTTGCGAGAAGTGATAAGTGTAAACGAACATCTTTGGGGCGCAATTGTTTATGAAAATAACAATTGGTATCTAGCTCCTTTGCGAACTATCAAAGTGCTTGATCGTATTGGTGGGGGTGATGGATTTGTAGGCGGATTGCTCTACTCTATCCTCACAAATAAGCCTGCAGAACAATGGGTGCAGTTTGCATGGGCTACTGGTGCATTGGCCACAACATTTTTGACCGACTATGCACTTCCGGCCGACGAGGAGATGGTGTGGAGTATATGGGATGGCAATGCCAGAGTGAGACGCTAAGGAGTTGTCGCAGATATAGATTGTTAGAAGGATAAGAGAACAATAATAACAACATAATAAATGAAAAAGAAAGCAGATATAGGACTGATAGGTCTTGCCGTGATGGGTGAGAACCTTGTTCTAAATATGGAGAGTAAGGGATACACTGTGGCGGTTTATAATCGTACGGTGGCTAAGGTTGACAATTTTGTGAATGGTAGAGGTAAAGGTAAGAATTTTATCGGTGCTCATTCATTAGAAGAGCTTGTTGACTCGCTTGAGCGCCCTCGCAAGGTGATGATGCTGGTAAAAGCTGGTGATCCGGTTGATAATTTTATTGATCAACTGATTCCTCTTCTTGAGCCAGGCGATATTATAATTGATGGTGGTAACACACACTTCCCCGACACGGTGCGCCGCACTAAGTATGTGGAAAGCAAAGGACTTTTGTTCGTTGGCACGGGGGTTTCGGGCGGTGAAGAAGGTGCCCTAACTGGACCATCGATGATGCCAGGAGGATCGCCAGAGGCGTGGCCATTGGTTAAAGATATTTTCCAATCAATCTCTGCTAAAGTTGACAATGGTGTACCTTGCTGCGACTGGGTAGGCGAAGATGGTGCAGGACACTTTGTGAAGATGGTACACAATGGTATCGAATATGGCGATATGCAAATTATTAATGAGGCATACCACTTGATGAAGGAACTATTGGGCATGGATGCTTTTGAGCAGCATGATATCTTTAAGAAATGGAACGAGGGTAAGCTTGACTCATACCTGATTGAGATTACTCGCGACATATTGGCTTATAAAGATGAGGATGGTAGCCCATTGGTAGAGAATATTCTTGATACGGCTGGACAAAAAGGAACTGGTAAATGGACTGCTTCAACTGCTTTAGACTTGGGTATTCCGTTGACATTGATTGCTGAGTCTGTATATTCTCGTAGCTTATCGGCTCAGAAGGAATTACGTGTTAAGGCTTCAGAAAATATATCTGGCACTAAACCAGACTTTGTGGGAGATAAAGAGCAATTTATCAACGACCTTGAGGAGGCTATTTATGCTTCAAAAATCATCTCGTATGCTCAAGGATATGACTTAATGATGGAGGCTGCAAAGGAGTTTGACTGGAACTTGAACTATGGTGGCATCGCATTGATGTGGAGAGGTGGATGTATTATTCGTTCTCGCTTCTTGGGTGACATCAAAAAAGCATTCGACAACAATCCTAAGCTTGAAAACTTGCTATTAGACCCATTCTTTAAAGAGGCTGTTTTGTCGGCTCAAGAGAGTTGGAGAAGAGTTGTGTCAACTGCCGTTTTAAATGGTATTCCGGTTCCTGCAATGGCTTCGGCCCTAACCTATTTTGATGGATTTAGAAATGGAAGATTGCCTGCTAACTTGCTACAAGCACAGCGCGACTATTTTGGTGCGCATCAATATGAGCGTGTGGATAAGCCACGTGGAGAATTTTTCCACACAGACTGGACTGGACGTGGTGGTAGCACCGCATCTACAATGTATGATGTTTAATAAAGACTTATACATCGATATAAACTAATATAAGCGCAACTCTTGAATAGGTAAGAGTTGCGTTTTTTTAAAACTTGAATATTATGATTTACTATAAATATGGAACACCGCAATCAAATCTATCGGCAGATGATTTGAGAAAAGGATTGCGTGAGGCACTTGATAAGATTGGTGA
>CAYTQG010000090.1:0-6784 GCA_964439965.1 uncultured Proteiniphilum sp. | reverse complement strand
TCAACAAACTTTTTAAGCACCGCTTGTGCCTTTTTGCCATAAAGCGACTCGCGCGCTATTTCGATGCATTCACTTATCGACTTTTCGGCTTCTATTATCTGTATCGCAAATGCTGCATTAGCTATCACCACATTCATTTGCTGGGACGTGGCGGTGCAGTTGATCACATTGCCAAATATCGATACCGCCTCTTCTAATGTGTTGCCGCCTGTGATATCGTGAGGGTTTATCTTTTCAAATCCCAATTCCTCGGGGCTAAATAGTTGTTCGCCTCCATTGGTTACAAACTTAAACTGCCCGGTGAGCGAAATTTCGTCATATCCATCCAAACTGTGCACAATTCCGAAGCGTTTTCGATTGGCTTGGTAAATATAGCTATAAAGTCGCGACATAGACAAATCATATACGCCTAAAAGTTGATATTCAGGGTCGGAGGGGTTTATTAGTGGTCCTAACACATTGAAAAAGGTGCGTACTCCGAGGCTTTTTCGCACTGGGGCTACTGCCTTGAGGGCGGGGCTAAACAGGGGTGCGTGCATGTATGCTATATTGCACTCTTCGATGCTACGTTTTAGTTTTCCCATATCGGTGGTGAAGCGTATGCCTTGAGCTTCCATTGCGTTGCTGGCTCCACTTAGCGATGTGGCACCATAGTTGCCATGCTTTACCACTGGATACCCTGCTCCGGCTACCACAAAGCTGGCGGTGGTGGATATATTGAATGTGTTTTTGCCATCGCCTCCTGTGCCCACTATATCTATTGCTTTGTATTGACTAAAATCGACTGGCACTCGCATTTCAAGTAGTGCTTCACGAAACCCCAGCACCTCATCTACCGATATGCTTCGCATTAAAAATATGGTGATAATGGCCGATACTTGCGAGTCGGAAACTTCGCCACGGGCTATGGACATAAGCAGGCTTCGTGCTTCGTTTTGATTGAGATATTGATATTCTAAAAGTTTGAGAAGTATATTTTTCATCATTGTTATTGCCGTTTTTTAGTTGTGAATTGATGCTGCCAAGTTGATGGCGTTTTTTAATGCATTTAGTTTATTGTTTACCTCTTGGAGTTCACCTTCGTCGGTGCTTTGTAGCACCACACCCGCTCCGGCTTGATACCATAGCTGATTGTTGCGGCTCACAAATGTGCGGATGGTTATCGCTTGGCTCACATCGCCATTGAGACCAATGAAACCGATGCAACCGCCATATGCGCCACGATTATGAATTTCGATATCCGAAATGAGTTGCATAGCAGTGGTGCGTGGTGCACCCGAAAGTGTGCCTGCAGGGAATGTATCAAAAAAGGCTTTTATTTTATTGGCATCTTGGTTGAGTGTGGCGCTCACTCGAGATACTAAGTGTATTACGTGTGAGTAGTATTGCACTTGCCTCAAAAAATCCAACTTCACATTGTGGGCATTTAGGCTTAGGTCGGCTCGCGCTAGGTCAACCAGCATCATATGCTCATCATTTTCTTTTGGGTCCAACTTTAGTTTTTCGGCTGCTGCCATATCCTCTTGTAGATTGCCCGTGCGCTTTGCAGTGCCTGCTATTGGGTCGATGCTTATTTCTTCACCTTTTATTTGGCAGTGCGTTTCGGGTGATGAGCCAAAAATGCGAAATCCACCAAAATCAAAATAAAACAGATATGGTGAGGGGTTGATGGTGCGTAGTGCTCGATATACTTTGAAATCGTCGCCCGAAAAGTTTTGAACAAATCGTCGCGAAAGTACTATTTGCGACACATCGCCCTCCTTGCAGTGGTTGATACCTTGACGCACGTTTTCCTTAAACTCATCGTCGGAAATGGTGCTCCACTCTTCGCCCTCTTTATAAAAATTGTATGATGCAAAGTTTCGTGCATTGATAAGGCTTTCCACTCGCCCCAGGCTGCTTTCTTCGTCTTCTGCTAGCAGCTCTATCAGTGTCAGCTCATCATTTTGATGATCGAATACCATAAAGTATTTGTAGAGTATATATCGCATATCGGGGGCATCGTTTCGTTCTTCGCGGCTCTCCTTGATTATTATATTATCGGTATATTTCACGCAATTGAAGGTGGTGTAACCAAACAATCCGCATACGTCGGCACATTGCCCTTCGATGCTGAATTTGGAGATGTAGGATGTTAGCGCATCTGATATTGTGAACTGCTCGGTGAGGGTGGTTGTAGCCCTGCTTCCATCGGGAAATACTTCGATACACTCGCCACGATTGATGTCGATATTGGCAATGGGCTGGAGGCCGATAAACGATTTGCTATTTTCATTTGCATTATAATCGGAGCTTTCGAGTAGTGCCGACTGTGGAAATGCATCTCTTATTTTTAGATATAGGCTGACGGGGGTATGTAGGTCGCCCATCACTCGCTTTATATTTGTATTGAATTTATATTTCATTGTTCTGTGATTTTGTTTTTGTTGTTCAGCTTTTATTACGAATGTGCAAAGTATGTGTCTAGGTCTTTATCGCCTCGACCCGATAGGGTGAGCACAACTACATCGCTGGGCTTAAACTCTACCTTGTTGAGCGCAGCTAGAGCGTGTGCCGACTCAAGTGCGGGGATAATTCCTTCGTTACGAGTTAGCTCAAACGCTGCTTTGAGTGCCTCATCATCATCTACGGCTACAACTTGCGCTCGTTTGCTAGTTGCTAGGTGTGCATGTATTGGTCCCACTCCTGGGTAATCTAGTCCCGCCGATATTGAGTATGGTTCAGTTATCTGTCCATCTTCGGTTTGCATTAGCAGTGTTTTGCATCCGTGTATAATGCCTACTGAGCCTAAGTGAATGGTGGCTGCCGACTCACCACTGTCAACACCCTTGCCTCCTGCTTCGGCCAATACTATTTTCACATCATCGTTTAGGTAATGATATATTGTTCCAGCGGCATTGCTTCCACCTCCCACACAAGCTATAAGGTAGTCGGGAACTTCGCGTCCCTCGCTTTCAAGTAGTTGCTTTCGTATTTCTTCGCTTATCACCGATTGCAATCGAGCTACCATATCAGGATATGGGTGTGGGCCCACGGTTGAACCTATTATATAGTGTGTGTCGGTGGGATTGGTGCACCAGTCGCGAATGGCTTCGTTGGTGGCATCTTTTAGTGTCATATTTCCAGAGGTTACTGGCACTACTGTGGCGCCTAGCATTTGCATCTTTTTCACGTTCACGGCTTGTCGCTCCACATCTGTTTTTCCCATATACACTATGCACTCCATTTGCATAAGGGCGCATACCGTGGCAGTGGCTACACCATGCTGCCCGGCACCTGTTTCGGCTATTATGCGCTTTTTGCCCATGCGTCTTGCTATCAATATCTGGCCGATGGAGTTGTTGATTTTGTGTGCACCAGTGTGGTTTAGGTCCTCGCGCTTTAGATATATCTTGCAGCCATAGCGTTGCGACAACTGCTTTGAGTGATACAAAGGCGACGGGCGACCAACATAGTTGCGCAGTAGTTCCTCATACTCTTTTTTGAACGATTCGCTATCAATAATTTCAAGATAAGCATCTTGAAGATCTGTCACACAGCGATGAAGAATCTCGGGAATAAATGCTCCACCAAACTCGCCATAAAATCCTGATTTGTCAACTGAATAACTTTGCATAATTATATTTGTTTATTGTTTTATTATCGTTTGAATACTGTTTAATCGTCGTTTAATCGTCGTTTGAATACTATTCGAATAGCGCTTAAACGAAAAAAGCCCGTCGCAGGTGCGACAGGCTTCTCTATTTTCGTTTATTATATGTTGATTATATTTATCCCTTACATATATAGATACGGCTGCTCTCCTTACGACTTTGTGTGAGTTGTAAGTTGCGCCACCAATATCTGTTTGCTAGAATAATATTCATTTTTCAATTATTTTGATGCAAATGTAGAGCATGGAATATTAAAATGCAAGCAAAACTTATATTTTAACATAACAACCATTATTTTTTAACAGCCGAAGGCATCCCCCCCCTATTATTGTTTGCAATTTCAAGAAAAATAATGTTTCTTTGTTATATGTTTCATCAATCATAAAATTCAAAACAACAATAATAATATTCAAATGAAGAGAGAATTTATTTTAATTATGCTTGCCGTATGGCTCACGGGAGTGGGCGCTATGGCACAACAGCGTACGGAGGTGACCTTGACAAAGGGATGGAAGTTTACACGTGAGGACAATCCCACATCTTTCGAGGCTAACTACGACGATACGCATTGGCAATCGGTAACGGTGCCGCACGACTGGGCTATATATGGTCCTTTCGATAAATCGAACGATATCCATCGTATGGCAATTGTGCAGGATGGACAAACAAGTGCCATTGAGCATTATGGGCGTACTGGTGGCTTACCTTTTACGGGTGCTGGTTGGTATAGATATAAGTTTTCGGTACCTGATATGAGCGATAATAAAAAAGTGAATATCAAGTTTGATGGTGCCATGAGCAATGCACGTGTGTATGTGAATGGTAAAGAGGTTGGCTTTTGGCCAAATGGATACAATACTTTTCACTTTGATATTACCAAGTTTGTAAACAAAGATGGTAAGGAGAACACTCTGGCTGTACGTCTTGAGAACTTTGATGAGCAATCAAGATGGTATCCTGGTGCAGGATTGTATAGAAATGTACATCTTATCACAACTAATGAGACTCATATTCCTATTTGGGGTACGTATGTAACTACTCCTGTGGTGAATGAGGAGTTTGCTAAAGTGAATGTGAAGACCAAGCTTGAGGCTAAAGAGGGAAGTGGCTACAAACTTATTACCGAGATAAAAGATGCTGATGGGGCAACTGTTGCAACAAGCGAATCGGAGCTTGATAAGTATGACTTGAATGAGTTTTCGCAAGATTTGATTATTGACAATCCTGTGCTATGGGGTGTGAAGCAACCAAATCTATATACTGTGGTTTCGAAGCTTTACCAAAATCAGGAGTTGGTAGATGAATACTCTACTCCTTTCGGCGTTAGAACTATTGAGGTGAAGGCTAACGATGGCTTTTACTTAAATGGCGAGAAGGTGATGTTTCAAGGGGTGTGTATGCACCACGACTTAGGACCACTTGGTGCTGCTGTGAACGAAGCGGCAATTCGTCGCCAGTTCCGTATTCTTCAAGATATGGGTGTGAATGCGGTGAGAACATCGCACAATATGCCTGCACCGGAGTATGTGCGCATTGCTGACGAAATGGGTATGATGCTTATGGTGGAGACATTTGATGAGTGGGCTATTCCTAAAGTTAGAAATGGATATAATAAATATTTCAATGATTGGGCTGAAAAAGATTTGACTAACGTGTTGCATCATTTCCGCAACAATCCGAGTGTGGTGATGTGGTGCATTGGCAACGAAGTGGAGGAGCAAAGCCATAAAGAGGGTGCTAAAGTAGCTCGCTTTTTACAAGATATTTGCCATCGCGAAGATCCAACTCGCCCTGTTACAAATGGCATGGACCGCCCTGATCATGTTTATGACAACAATATGGCTGCAATAATGGATGTAGCTGGATTCAACTATCGCCCATTTAGGTATCGTGATGCTTACGAGAAGCTTCCGCAACAGATAGTGATGGGTAGCGAAACGGCTTCTACACTCAGTTCACGTGGGGTTTATAAATTCCCCGTTGAGCGTAAGGCTATGGCGATGTACGACGACCACCAAGCATCATCATACGATGTGGAACACTGTAGCTGGTCTAACTTACCAGAGGATGATTTTATTCAGCATGAGGATTTACCATACGCTATTGGTGAGTTTATTTGGACTGGATTCGACTACCTAGGTGAACCTACTCCTTATTATAGCAATTGGCCTAGTCATAGCTCATTGTTTGGTGCTGTGGATTTAGCTGGTATTCCAAAAGATAGATTCTATCTATATCGTAGCCATTGGAATAAAGGTGAGAATACTCTTCATATTCTACCGCACTGGAATTGGAAAGGACGTGAGGGTGAAGTTACTCCAATATTTGTTTACACTAATCATCCTACTGCTGAGCTATTTATTAATGGAAAAAGCCAGGGTAAGCGCACAAAAGATTTATCAGTTGAACGTGATGGATCATATACAGCTGAGGCTCAAAAATCTTTTGAGAGACAAAAGAGATATCGCTTGATGTGGATGGATACAAAATATGAGCCAGGAACTGTGAAGGTGGTTGCATACGACGAAAACGGAAATGCAGTTGAGGAAAAGGAGATTCATACAGCGGGCAAGCCACATCGCTTAGTACTTGAAGCTGATAGAAATGTGATAAGTGCTGATGGTAAAGACCTTGCCTTTGTTACTGTATCAGTAGTTGATAAGGATGGAAATGTATGTCCTGATGTTGACTCGCTTGTGAAATTCAATGTAAAGGGAGCAGGAAAATATAAAGCAGCTGCTAATGGAAATGCAGCAAGTCTTGATCTTTTCCATCTTCCGCAGATGCATCTGTTTAGTGGCAAACTTGTTGCGATAGTTGAGGCTGGCGAGGTGCCAGGCAATATCAACTTGCAAGCTACAATGAAGGGTGTACGTAGTGGTTCAATCACTATCGAAACTGAATAATTTTAGAATATAGATAGTTAAAAAGCAAAAGCTGCTTCGCGATGGTGAAGCAGCTTTTATTGTTTTATGTCTAGTTCAGTCTATCTATCTTTTAAGAGATCAAATAATTGTTCATTAACATAGTAGTTGGTTGTCCCTATCTTCTCTTTTCTTAGCAAGCCATCATCAGCAAGTTTATTTAAATAGTTGGCAGCCGTTACTCTTGAAACATTTATATCTTCCATT
>CAYTQG010000089.1:0-6863 GCA_964439965.1 uncultured Proteiniphilum sp. | reverse complement strand
TCCGATATATAAAACTGATATAACCAACCAATAACTTCTGTATGCAGGCAATCCTCTGCCGACATACCCTTCACAAAATCGTTGATAATGGATAGTTCGGAAATCAAATCATCGGGCAACAATAGTTCGGTGTAATCATTTATCTTTTCAAACAAAAAAGGAAATAGATGATTGAGATGATTGCAAGATGCCGCAAGAAGCATGCGGAACACCTCATTTTGAGGATTAGCCACATTGATGCGACCATCCAGCAAGTCGAAAATGCGTTGCCTATCCACATTAAGTTCTTCGGGAATGCGTCCTTGCATTGCCTCGTTAAGAATTTCGGGCTGTGTGTATCCTTCTACTGGCGATATCACACTTAGCTGCAATGGTTGGAAGCCATTGGCATCCATAAAGCGAAGCGCCATCAATCTGTTGAACCAAGTATAAGCCACCTTATCTATCAAAGCATCGGTGCCTACGATATCTATATCTTTTTTCAACTTATCGATCGACGCTGCATAATCACGCAGAGTAAGCGAATCGCTATTTAATACATAATTCAGCTTATTGCTAACTTCCTTTAATAGGCGTAAGCGAGTATTTTGAGCAAAGCTCTTTAATTTATTTGTATTCATACTAGTTGTTAGTGATTAGTGGTTGGTGGAGAGTTATTAGCTCTACCTCAACACCCTCTAAAGTCTAATCCTCTTATTATCCTTTATTTGTTTCAAAAACACCTCCTGCATCTTCAGCACATACTGGTTCACATCCTCTTCGGTGATAAGCTCATCCTTCTCAAACGGGATATGAACTCTATCTCTGTTCACATACTTGATAGAAACTATAGGCTCATTATTAATGTTGACATCCGATTTTGTGGTGCTTGCTACAGATTTATAACCCTCATCATCCACCTTTTTGCTATTGATACTCACAGCCTTGTTAAGTGCATCCTCTACCAGCGACGATAGATACAAACGATCGGAGCGAAGATTGCCCACAAATTGCTGATTAGGAATTTGTGATATCTTGTCGGTTATGGGTTGTATTAATCTGTGCAGGTCTTGTTTCTTAAGCTTCTGCATCTCTGAGTGATTTTTTAGTGCCTCAAGCTCTTTGGTATAGGCATCTCTAGTAAGTGTGCGTTCAGCCTCAATTAGCTTAAGCACCTTCTCATATAGATTTTTGCGTTGCTCCTCAGCTTTTTGCATAGCATCGCCCAAATATGGTTTGGGGATAGTGAGAAAATCGTTTAAAATCACAAACTCATCTCCCTCCACATAGTTTATGTTGGCAGTATTGCTACTAATGGTGTTTCGAATGTTTCGATACACATTGGATTGCTCACCATTTATGAAAGACTTAATTGGTGCATAATCATCTTCCTTATAGTCAAGCAAATCTTCCTCTATAGAAGAGATGTTGGTGATGATATCTTTATAATTTTTAGTGTTCCATTGGCGCAAATTTTCGTAAAATGGCTTCAGCTCCTTCACAAAAGGATAATCGGTAGTTTGTGTCAGTAGGTTAGACACATCGTTGGTTAGTTCTTTTAGTCGCTCCTTAAAATCAAGGCCAATATCTTTGGCATCACTAAACGAGGTGTTTCTATCAAACAAATCACGATATGTATTTTTTAAATCTCTAATCTGACTAGATGTAAAAACAGTTTGTGCCATCACATAGGCGCGACTATGCTGCGATGAGTTTAACAGTGTGTCGATTAGCTGATTATTATCAAGTGGGTTTTCGCCAATATTTATCTCTACTTTATTTTTATTGTAAAGCTTTGCCAGCAGCGAGAAGGTAGCATTAGCATACCATCCGAATGGTCTTTTCGAGAAGTGATTTTTCAAATCATATATAGAGGTGCGCTCATGTTGATCTTTGCGACGCTCCACTAGGTTTAGTATTTGAGTTTCGGCTTCCGACACTGATGCATCACCATCATCAAACAATCCTGGAACTTTGTATCCTTGTATTATACGCCTAAATGTATCTTCGGTGTAGATGGTAGTGCCTATCATACGCAAGCTGGGATATACAATTTTCACAAGATGCTGAAAACATTCTGTCACATAGCTCTTCCCTGATTCTTTGGGTAGCACATCAAGCTGTGCACCATTCACAAAAGCCTTTGCTGAACCAAGCAGTGTATCGGCACGACCCCTAAGGCTTGCCTTACGCTTGCCATTATCGTTCATTTTTTGCATAATAATGGTTCGGGTATCATTGTCGCTGGCATTACTTTGTTGTTGAGAATGATATTTTACAACCTTCAGATACATCCTTACGTCATCCATAAACTCGCGGTCGGGCTGCATTACGAGGCGCAGTGCCGACAAACCCATTGTTTGGTTTTTTAGAATTTCTATATTTTCCACCTCATCATAATTGGGTGTGAAAATTTCAACAGACAGTTCATACTCACGTCCATAAATGGCCTCATCTAGTTTTTGAGTATATTCATAATCTTGTCCATTATCGGCAAAACGTATGCGACTGCGCCCAAGCACTTCGTCATAAAACAGATCTTTAAGCTGTCTGTTTACATCGCTCTCTTCTATTCGGGTATTTTTTATTTCAGTTTCTATATCCTTCTCTTTATTTGTCAAGAATTCATACAATTCGCCATTGCGCTCGATATACGAATGATGCTCAAGAAGATTAAGAGCTTTATTTACTTTCTCTTGGTGCTTCTTGATGTCTATATGAATATTATCAATTAGAAGCATTGCTATATTCTCTTTGGTGGTAAGGAACTGTTTGTAATATTTAACCAAGAAAAGAGTTTTTAGAACTTTAACTGCATATTCGTTACCCAGATTTGCATCTGCATTATTGATGCTGGTTACAAACTCGGCACGCAGGTCGTTTTCAATTCCTTTATACATCTTGTCGAAACTAGGCAAAGTGAGTATTCCATCATTTTCAACATCTTTGAGCACAGTTTGAAAAACACCTAGCATATTGCGCTCTCCCACAGATGCATGTTTGCCCTGAAACACATCGTGCTCGGCAAGCGACACACGGCATGACTGAAATAGCGAAAACTGATAATATAGAAATGGATATTTTAGCACAAAGTCATCCTCATCTTTATAGGCAATAATGGGCATACCTTTATCAGATGATGAGATTAGGGTGTTTAATAATGATTTCTCACTGTTGTATATATCTTTAAGCTTTGGCACTTGTTCTTCTTTTTTCTCAAGCAATCGTTTTTCAATCACTTCATCCACATTGGCCGAGGTGAGATTGATAGGAACCTTAAAACGGCCTAAAATGCGTGCATAATCTTGAGAAGCTTTTATATCATCGCCCAAGTTTTCGATTGCCGACTGAGCTGTAGCAAATATCCACGACTTATTGCTTGTGGCTGTGGCCAAACTTTCGGCAATAGTTTGCAAGTTTAGCATTAGGTTCACATCGCCCGCAATAAACTGGCCTACCTCATCAATAAAGAAATTGAGATGGAAACCCTTTTGCTTAGATTTTATATATGCCTGCACCCTTTCGGCAAAGTGCTCGATGGATAGTTTTAGGCGATCGTCGATATCTTCGAGTATGGTTTCAAAATCGCTCTCTTCTCTATCTGTGAGCTTGCCTAGCACTGCCGAGGCTCCATCTATCACATCTGGATCGAAAAAATCGCGACGTGCTTGAGTCCATTCTTTGCCAGTGGTAGCTTTAAATTCCTCTTTAAATTCAGAGTAAATATTTCTGCTGAAACGCAACCACCATTCAAACTCAGCTATATGGGGCTGTGTGCCATAAAAACCCAAATGATCGTAAAACACTTTATAGAATACAAGAAGTACAGAGTTGTTGCTCCCCTCATTGTTTGATATGGTGGCTTGCTGGTCGATATTAAATAGTATAGATTCGGCTGGTATATTTGCAACCCTATTTATATCTGCCTTCAGAAATTCATCATTTGTTTTTTGTGAAAACACTTGGGCAGCAGTGATTCCATCGCTAAGTTGGTGTCCACCAAACACGAATGATAACATTTTGAGTAAGTGTGACTTACCGGAACCAAAAAAACCATGTATCCATACCCCATTAGTGGTGTTTACACGTCCGTACTCAGAAAAAAGCTCTACTATTTTGCGAGATATTTCGTTGGTTATTACATATTCTCTTATCTCTTGATCCACATTGCGAGTATCGTCGGCTTTAACTACAGTTTCGATTTCGCGATTTACATCTTGTGTGAAAAGGTTTTTTATCATAATATCTGAATTTGAAGTTGCTATTGTTGGCTTGTGAAAAATATATTAGAATAATTAAAGTGCATGCCTATCTATAATTGATAATCGAGCATATTGTAGGCTCGATAGTAGTTATCGCCCTTTATGGTTTGGAAAAGGCTCATAGTTTTGCCCGTGTATTCGCCTGGGTAAAACATAATAGTAGGCACCTGATCGGTGATACTATGCAAATTATTAAGAATCACATGCGAACGAATATATGGATACACGGGTGCAATGCCCGTGATAAAAACTAAATTATGGGGCACTGTTGCAACTTTCTGCTTGATATAAGGAATAAACTCCTCTTGTATATTTAGTGCCGATTGCAATGCTTTAAGAAAATATCCTGGGCGCTGACGCTGTCGTTCTTCAAGCTTAAACATTTTTTCGATACCTCCTTTTTGCTCTAAAATATCTATTGCAATATCATATAGATTGAGCTCGAGAGTATTGATTCCTTCGTTTTTAAGTCGCTTTTTTAGTGTTGATATTTCATTTTCAATTTGTGGCTCCCACTTAATATTATAGGGCAATATGAAAAAAGGAATTTCGCCACCTAGCCCCTCTTTTTGAAGGAACTTGGTGGTGCGCATTTTATCGAATGCTTCGTTTATTAATGTTGATAAACTTTTCATTGTTTATATGTTGCAGTTTTTAAAAGAATTATTGCACAAAAAATATTCGTGTTAGCTGTGGGTCATCTTCTCGTAGTAGTTTTTCCATCTGTGGTGATAGAAATTGTGGCTGTATATTTTTGTGACGAGTAGAATCGATAAGACCAGCCTCTTCAAGCATTTTAAACAAAACCTGTTTGATTTTATAAACAGACGTTTCGGAAATCTCTTCAAGCTCTGGGTGAAGCTCTGCCTTGCGATTGTAGTACGACAAATATTCGCCATCAGTGATAGTAAAATCTAATTGATGGGCTTTTTCGAAAAGTACTTCCACCACAAACTCGTGAATATATTGGTATGTTTTGCATATGGCAACAAAAGACATTTTTTTAGCCTCTTCCAAACCAGCATCTATCAAATACTTAAGTTGACTGTTGGTAAGATTCTCTAATCTCATTACTAGCTCTTTGCGTATGCGATTGCCTGTAGCTATTTTTCCATTACCTATTGTCTCGTCTATTCCGTCAAAGTTATTTTTATGCATTGCCTCTGCTACTAGTAGCATATCGTGAATACGCAATGTAGCGGCTGTGTATGATAAACTATATCTCATTTAGTGCACCTTTTAGTAGTTCAATATCCATATTTAGCACTTTAGATATTTTATTCAGATTCTCATCAGTGGGCCGTGTGTGCCCGCGCATCCAGTTTGAAACGGTTACTTCGCTAACACCCAACTGCTGTGCCAACCATTTTTGCTTGACACCTCGAGTTTGAATTAGCTTCTGAAACATTGTCATTTATATAAAAATTAAAGTGATGGTGTAAAGATAGCAATCATGACCTTCACAAAAGAATTTTAAAGGTTAAAACTTACATCTAACTTACCCCTCCCCCTCCATCCCTTCCAAAATCTTAGACCAACGCTCCCATTTGGATATCTCTTTTTCGCAAAAGGACTTGACTTCTTCATAGGCTTTCAGCTCGTTCTTCATTAGTAGATGGATTTTATCGTCGATATCCGATTCGTCGCGCTGTATGATAAAGTCGGAGAGTTTCTTCTCGAAGGTATCAATTTTGTCGTTTAGGTATGCTAGTTTGTCGTCGGACGACATGGGTTTAATTTGCCTCTCAATCTCAACTTTTATTTCCTCTAATCTATTTCCCAAATAGTTGGCAAGTTTGGCTCTGTAGGATTTCCTTAGTGAGTAATATACGTTTACCTCGAAGTTAAAGTCTTTAATGAGTTCTTCGTTTTTGGTGGCGCCCTTTTTCTTTAGCTCAACAATTTTTCGATTTAGTGTTTCTATTTTTGAGTTGACATACGATTCTACTCTAGTTATCGGCAACTCACTTACTGCGCCAATTATCCTATCCTCTTGCAACTTTCGCCAAGTGATTATAACACCCTTTCGATACAGCTTTTTGAATGATCTATACTTATTGAGCATCCACTTATGATTGCTTGCTAGGTTTAGTTTTCTGTAAATTTTGCGGGACTCGATGGATTGTATCTCTTTTATGAGACGCTCGATTTCGCTGTCAATATAGAGCACAACCTCATCGTCGGGCAAACTATTCAGATGCTTTAAAATAATTATCTCCTGCTCTTGCTGATATGCTTGCTGCTGCTTCACTACAGCACCCTCAGCACCTGCAAAAGTTCCTTCACGATACTGCTCATAGCTTTTTTCGAGCTTCGATTTTCCAAATTCCTCTTTTATGCTAGTAATGTGCCAACCCAAACAAAACATGCAGTAGTAGGCTCTTTGTGGTGCCGAGCCATTCTCCTTCTCTATTTTCTGCTTATTAAATTTCAAAAACCTCTCCGCCTTTTCCTTCGATTCGAACAGCATTTTTGATCTCCCACAATCTATGCAGAAATATATATTCTTTGTTGGCTTCATATCAGATTTTTCGTTATCAATGGCTGATAAATTAATGGCTTTGCAATTACTATAAATACTTCCTTATTGCTGGAGCACAATATACGAAATTATTATTGAAA
>CAYTQG010000088.1:0-6886 GCA_964439965.1 uncultured Proteiniphilum sp. | reverse complement strand
TCGGGTGTAGCCTCTCTTTGTGCTTTATACTCTTCATATTCTGTATGTCTGAAAGTTGGTCCTGGAGGATCAAAGACTACCGCAATATGACTTGGCTTTTCTTTCTTCAAAACCTCCTCAAGTGTATTTATAAAGCCAAATATAGCTGATGTGTTTTGTCCTTTCGAATTGATTCTTGGATTTCTGATAAATGCATAATAAGCTCTATAAATTAGGGCGTATGCATCTAATAAAAATAGTTTGTTTTTTGACATAATTAGTTTGATAATCTGTTTAAAGTGTAAAGTTACAAATATTTGATTGCTTTGCTATAAATTATTTTTAAATTTGTGGTTCAATTAAAGACAGAAATGGATCAAAGTGCAATGTTTAAGGAGATAATTCAGGATGAATTAGTCCAATTTGATGAATATATGGCAAAAGCATTAAGAAATGACAAAAGCCATGTGTCTGATATCGTTGAATACGCCTTTAAGAGGGATGGTAAGCGGATTAGACCTATGCTCGTTTTTCTTGTTGCAAAAGCTTGTGGTGGTGTCACAGCAGCTACTTTTCATGGAGCAGTTACAGTTGAGTTGTTACATTCGGCAACATTAATTCATGATGATGTGATTGATGAATCTCATACTCGAAGGGGGAGACCATCGGTCAATGCTATTTTTGATAATAAGAGATCAGTTCTTGCTGGTGATTATATTTTGTCATCATCATTAGTGGAGAGTACTAAAACTAATAATATAGAAGTTATTGGGCTAATTGCAGAGCTTGGTAGAAATCTTGCTGAGGGTGAACTTAGCCAATATGCATTAGCTAATGAAATAATAATTGATGAGGAAAGATATCTGGATGTAATAGATAAAAAGACTGCTTCGTTGCTATATGCTTGTACAAAGATTGGTGCAATTACAGGCGGTGCATCTCGAGATGTTATTGAATCTTTTGGGCTAGTGGGTAAGTATATGGGGATGGCTTTTCAAATTCAGGATGATATTTTTGATTACTATTCAAATGATGTTGGCAAACCTACTGGCAACGATATTCGAGAAGGTAAGATAACTTTACCTCTGATTTATGCATTGCGCAACTCTTCTGAAGAAAAGTTTAAAGAGATGATGTCGATAATAGAATCTCAAGACTACTCTCCAAGTAATATTGATACTCTTCTTTCTTTTGCAAAAGATTCTGGCGGAATAGAATATGCCGAGGAGAAGAAAAGTGATTACCTGAAACAATCAGAAGATATCATTAAGAAATTGTCTTTGAATCAAGACTATAAAGAGGCACTTGAACTATTGTTGTTCTATCTGAAGAACCGTAAATATTAAGTACTGATCATTATAAAATAAAAAAATCACGCTTATCTTAAGCGTGATTTTTTTATTCTCTCTTTTGTCTAATTCTTATTGAATCTCTATTTGCTTTATTCTCTCTTTCTTGTCCTCTTCCTTCACTGTAGGAATATCTATAGTTAAAATTCCATTTTCTACCTTAGCTGATATTTTTTCTCTGTCAACACTCTCTGGTAATATCATTCTTCTTGTAAATTCAGAGTACGAGAACTCTCGTCTTAGATAAGAGCCTTTATTGTCTTTCTCTTCGTTTTCTGTAGCTTTCTTAAATGAAATAACCAAATTATTATCTTCATCAAGATTTACATTGCAATCCTCTTTTGTCATTCCTGGAGCAGCTACATCAACAGTAAACCCGTCGTCATGCTGTCTAATATTTACTGCAGGAACAGATTTGTTGTAGTTCTCTGTCCAATCGTTTCCAAATACTTCATTAAATGCACTTGGCAACCAGCTGTTTGATCTTCTAATGATAGTCATAATTATTTCCTTTCTTTATTTTGTTATTGTTTCTACCTATTATAGTTCAAATATAATGCCACAACTAAAATGATCACTAATATCACATTTGTCTGTCATTTTGTCGCTTTTTGTGCTGTTTGCTTGTATTTGTATGACAAAATGTCTGCAATTGTTTTATTTGAACTTTAGCCACACCATTATCATCATAATAAAACATTCATGCTCATTAGATATCTTTAACCTTATTGTTCACAATTAGAATTTAATTATACATATTTTTGTTCACGTGCACAATTGTACAGATTGTTTTCACATTGTTGCATCATTATCAGATACTCACACAATAAATAATATACTATGACAACGAGAAGGGACTTTTTAAAAAATGCAGCTCTTGCATCCGTAGGGCTTGCGTTTAGTGGTTTTACCAACAAGACCAATGCTGCTAGCTATAGTAGAATTGTAGGATCAAATCAGAAGGTGAATTTAGCCTACATAGGAATTGGAAATCGAGGTTGGGAAATAATGAATGATTTTGATAAGACAGGACTTGCTAATGTGGTTGCCCTATGTGATGTTGACTTAGGGGCAAAGCATACCCAAAATGCATTAGCAAAACATCCCAAAGCCAAACAGTTTAAAGATTTTAGACAAATGTTTGACAAAATGGGTAGCGAAATTGAGGCAGTTGCAATAGCAACACCCGACTTTGCCCACTTTCCTGCTGTAATGATGGCTATTAAAGAGGGGAAGCATGTTTATGTAGAGAAACCAATGGCAAGAACCTTTAATGAGGTTGAGCTTATGATAGAGGCTGCTCGAAAGCATCCTAATGTAGTAACTCAAATGGGTAACCAAGGACACTCTGAGGCAAACTTCTTTCAATTTAAAACATGGGTAGAGGAGGCAATAATTAAGGATGTTACCGCTATTACAGCACATATGAATAATTCGAGAAGGTGGCATGGTTGGGACCCAAACATCAAGAAGTTTCCTGCAGCTGAGGCTATTCCCGATACACTGGATTGGGATTTGTGGCTATCGGCTCAGTCATACCATGATTACAATAAAGATTTTCACTACGGCCAATGGCGCTGCTGGTACGATTTTGGGATGGGAGCTCTTGGCGACTGGGGTGCACACATAATAGATACAGCCCATAGATTTTTAGATTTAGGGTTGCCCGAGGAGGTTACTCCATTGAAGTTGACAGGTCATAACGACTATTTCTTCCCAATGTCGAGTACTATCGAATTTAAGTTCCCTAAGAGAGGAAATATGCCACCAGTTGTAATAACATGGTATGATGGTGTAGATAATATACCTGCTGTGCCCGATGGCTATGGAGTTTCTGAACTCGATCCAAATATACCTTCCGTTGGGGGAGGGAAGATACAGCCTGCCAAGCTAAACCCAGGTAAAGAAATATATAGTAAAGACCTTACTTTTAAAGGAGGCTCACATGGTAGCACATTAAGTATTATACCTGATGAGAAGGCTAAGGATATGGCTTCTAAGCTCCCAGATGTGCCACAAAGTACATCAAATCACTTTGCTAACTTTTTATTGGCGTGTCAAGGAAAAGAAACCACCAGGTCTCCTTTTGAAATAGCTGGCCCATTGAGTCAAGTATTTAATTTAGGTGTTGCAGCTCAGCGATTAAATAGAAAGATAGTATTTGATAGAGAGACTAAGCAAGTTACAAATGACTCATTTGCTAATGCATTTTTAACAGGAGAACCCCCACGTAAAGGATGGGAGGATTTTTATATCATATAAATAAAATATACAAGATGAGAAGATATAGTTTATTAATTATTGCATTGATGATTGGGCTAAAATCATCTGCACAATCACCAAAATGGCAAAGCCTGTTTAATGGCAAAAATCTTAAAGGCTGGGTGAAGCTTAATGGCACTGCCGAATATAAAGTTCAGGATAATACAATCATTGGCGTATCAAAAATGGATACACCAAATACCTTTTTATCTACAAAGAAAAAATATGGCGACTTTATTTTGGAGTTCGACTTTAAAGTGGATGATGGGCTAAACTCAGGTGTGCAGTTTAGGAGCAACAGCTACAAAGAGTATCAAAATGGCAGAGTTCACGGATATCAGTTCGAGATTGATCCATCTGACAGAAAGTGGACTGGAGGAATATATGATGAGGCACGTAGAGGATGGCTATATCCTATGACTTATAACCCAGTTGGGGCTGATGCTTTTAAGAATAATGAATGGAACAGCGCGCGAATTGAAGCTATAGGTACTTCAATTAGAACATGGGTAAATGGAGTGCTCTGCGCCGATCTTCTTGATGATGTTGACTCGGAAGGCTTCATTTCATTGCAGGTTCACGGAATATGGGATAAGAACTTGTCAGGTAAAACAGTGGCTTGGCGAGATATTCGTATTATGACAGATGATTTGGAAGTGCATAGAACTAAGGTTGACAACGAAGATGTTATTCAAATAAATCAAATTATAAATACCATTTCAGAAAGGGAGTTGAAAGATGGCTGGAAGCTGTTGTGGGATGGACAAACCACTAATGGATGGCGTGGAGCGAAATTGGATGATTTCCCTGAAAATGGTTGGAGTATTAAAAACGGAATACTTAAAGTGCATAAAAGTGATGGTGGAGAGTCAACCAACGGTGGAGATATCGTAACCACACGTGCTTATCGTAACTTTATGCTAACAGTTGACTTTAAGATTACCGAGGGCGCCAATAGTGGTATTAAATATTTTGTAGATACTAATCTAAACAAAGGCGAAGGTTCGGCTATTGGCTGTGAGTTTCAAATACTGGATGATGCAAAGCATCCTGATGCTAAGTTAGGTGTTAATGGCAATAGAACTCTGGGCTCATTATACGATTTGATACCACCACGTGAGGATAAACCTTTTAGACCAGGATTCTTTAATACAGCAGTTGTAGTGGTTAAAGATAATCATGTGGAGCACTGGCTTAATGGTGAGAAAATACTTGAATATACTCGTAACAATCAGATGTGGGACGCACTAGTGGATTATAGTAAATATAAGGACTGGCCTAACTTTGGTAATGCCATGGAAGGGTTGATTCTTCTACAAGATCATGGTGATGAGGTATTGTTCAAGAATATTAAGATTAAGGAATTAGACTAAAGAAGGATTGAGCAAGGAAATAAAATAAGGGCGCCCCTAAAAGGCGCCCTTAAGTTTTTGATATTATACAAAGATAAAAGAATTACTCCTTGTATGTTTCTAATCTGATACCATTATCATCTAATACTGCATATGAGAAATATGTTATCCAATCTCCAAGATGAATAGCATGAGTCTTTTCATTAATCTTAAAATCTAAAAGAATATGCCTATGACCAAATATGAAATAGTCAATTGATGGGTCTCTTTTTATCTCCTCTTTTGCAAATTGAATTAAAAACTCTTTATCTTCTCCCATATATTCAGCTTTATTGCCACTTGCTCTGCTATGTGCCGACCAAGCGTGTGCTAAGCTCACTGTCCATCTGGGATGAATAGCAGCGAATAGGAATCTTAAAAACTTGCTGTGAAACAATCTTCTCAATAATCTAAATGATTTTGAGGTATCTCCTAGTCCGTCGCCATGAGCAATGAATAGTTTTTTGTTATTAATGGTAGTAACAAATGAAGTCCTATGAACTATCAATCCACATTCGTTTTCAAGATAGTCTGTAAGCCAAATGTCATGATTACCAATAAAAAAGTGCACCTCGATTCCTGAGTCTGTAATTTCTGAAAGCTTTCCCAATATTCTGGTAAAACCTCTAGGCACCACAGTTTTATACTCAAACCAATAGTCGAATATATCTCCTACAAGAAATATAGCTTTGGCATCAGCCTTGGCAATATCTAGAAATCGGCACAGCTTGCGCTCTGTTTCTATTGGGTCTTTGTGCGAAGCGGACCCCAAATGTGCATCAGAAAGAAAATATGCTTTTTTGTTGTTCACCAATTCGTTATTACATAAATCCTAACTCTAACAATGCCTCCTCGCTCATCATCGACTTATCCCAACTTGGTTCGAATGTAAGGTTTAAGTCAACGCTGTTAACTTCGTCAATAGATTCAACTTTCATCTGAACATCCATCAAAATAAAGTCGGCTGCGGGGCAACTTGGAGTTGTAAATGTCATTTCAATAACAACATTGTTTGCGTCATCAATATCTATATCATAGATTAGTCCTAAGTCGTAGATATTAACAGGAATTTCTGGGTCGTAGCATGTTTTCAACATCTCCACAACCTTATCTTGTAGTTTTTGTAATTCTTCGTTCATTTTATTTTATTATTTAAATTAGTCCATTATCTGCATAACTGTAATAATCTTCACCGCAAACAATGATATGATCAAGTAATATTATATCCATCCATTTAGCTGCTTCCTTAAGCTTTCGAGTTATAGCTGTATCTTGAGGGCTAGGAGTGGTGTTTCCCGAAGGATGATTGTGTCCTAATATTATTCCACTTGCAAAGTGGTTTAATGCCTCTCTCAATATCAATCTGATATCGACTACAGTTCCCGAAATACCTCCTCTGCTCACTTGCATTGTCGATACCACTTTGTTGGAGCGATCTAATATTAACGCCCAAGTCTCTTCGTGGTTCAAGTCTGATAATAAAGGGTATAATTGATTGTAAGCATCTTTTGAAGATGTTATCTTGTTCTTAACCGGCACATCCTCAATTTGCCTGCGTCTGCCAAGCTCTAAAGCTGCAGTGATGGTAATGGCCTTTGCAGGACCAATACCTCTAAAATCTTTCACCAAATCGTTAACGCTTAACCTAGCCAATTTGTTGATATTATTCTCCGATTTATGAAGAATACGCCTGCTTAATTCCACTGCACTTTCTTTATCATTTCCCGAACCAATAAGAATGGCCAAAAGCTCCGAATCGGTGAGAGCACCTACACCCTTTTGCATCAATTTCTCACGAGGTCTATCCTCCTCCGCCCAGTTTTTTATACTACTGCTTCTCATAACATCATTAAAAAGTTAATCAGCAGCAAACTTACATAAAAAAAATGTGATTTATTCGCACTT
>CAYTQG010000087.1:0-7242 GCA_964439965.1 uncultured Proteiniphilum sp. | reverse complement strand
TTGCTTCCCATATTTCCCTCGTTCAACAAGTAAAAACCCTTATATCCAATGATTTTCAATTCATCATCCTCTGGATTGGGTTCTGGCTCTGGCTCGGGTTCTGGCTCTGGCTCGGGTTCTGGCTCTGGCTCGGGTTCTGGTTCATCCCCCGATTCAGAATTATCACCTGGCTTCTCTAGTTCAATCTCCTCCGAACCTATAATCTCAATATCATCTCGGCAAGATTGATTCATCATCACTGCTAAACTTAGCAGTACAATCATCAATAAGTTTTTAATGTCAAAGTGTGTCATGTCATTTATGTATTTATATTTCTACAGTAATCGAAAATTTATAGTTGCGCTGCGGCATCGGATAGTTTAGCACCACCTCATAATCTTGACTAAGAACATTATTAACCTCTGCACTAAGCTTCAGAGCATAGCCATTAAACTTTATATCCTTTATTAGCGACAAATCGTTGGTGTACCACGGCTGCTCATAGTTTTCACGAATATTTGCCGAGTTGTGATACCTCTCGCCCACGTATATAAAACTATAGTTTAGCCCCCACCCCTTGTAGCTAAGCCCCGCAATGGCCGAACCACTATGCCACGGAATATATGGAATCTGCCCACCATAGGTTGACTGTTGCAAAGTGCCCCCTTTGCGTTTCGTAAAATCTTGCGCCTTTTGATAGGTATAGGTTAGCTTTGCATTCATCAATAGCTCATCTGTAATGCTTACAATAGTAGATGAAGAAAAATCAAATCCCTTAATTTCCACCATCCCCAGGTTCATCATCATCCAGCGATATTGACCACTACCCTTGGGCACTGCCACTATTTTATTATCTACTTTGTTGTAATAAATATCCCCTTGCACCTCCAGTCGTTTCAACCATCGGTTCATATTAGATTTCAGATATTGAGCACCCATGTTGTATTGATTCGTAAACTCAGGCTTCAAGTTGCTATTGCCCACATCTGTGTAATACAAATCATTAAAAGTGGGCATTCTGAAAATGCGTTTATAGAAAGCCCTAAGACTTATAGGACTTTGATACGATGGCGAATATGAGAAGAATATGGCAGGTGTAAACTCACTTTTGTTTTTCGCAGCCTTTGTTTGATTATTAGGATTGGAGCGATCCACTCGCACTCTATCATTCACAAAGGTAGATAGGATACTACCTTGCATTTTCACGGCACCCAAATCTAAAGCCGAAGCCAACGACACCATAGAAGTGAATCTTTCGGGCTCGGTAAATCCAGCCATATCAGATGTAAGTGTATTATACTGAAAATCGCCAGATAGCGAAGCACTCCAATTATCGAGAATCTCATACTGATTGGCCAATGATAGATACGACTCCTGCTGCCTAAACGAATTATCGATAAACATAAGAGTAGTATCGGGATTGAGGTATCTCATATAGTCGTTGGCATATTTTGCATTTACCAATATCTGATAGTTATTGGTAATGCTCTTTTGTAACGAACCCTGCGCAAAGAAGCTCCTATCCCATTGTCGTTGCGAGTTCATCCACCTATTATTCACAATAGCACCCGGTATTCCTCGCTCCGAATCGTAGAAGTATGTTTTTAATTTCCAATGCCCTTGGCTTAGTAATCCGAATAGACCAGCCTCAAGCCTTAGCGACTCGATATCTCCATTTTGTCGCACAGCAGTTGTGTCATACATCACCTCACCCGTACCAGGCATCACACGCTTGTAGCGAAATTTATATTTACCCGACGAGTTGATGTACTCACCATTAAATGATGCACTTATATCATCATTTATCTTATATTCATAAAGTATAGAAGGATTGACAAGATCGAACGACCCTGTTTTTAATGTAGCTCTAAGATTGTGATTTTTGCCATACTCAAATCGTGGAGTTCGCGAACGAATATATACCGAGCCCGATGTACTAAAATCTTTTGCTGGCTGAAATATATCACTCTTCTGCCCATTATATATTGATATCTCATCAATATTTTCGAGCGAGTATTTACCTAGGTCAATCTGTCCATTTTGTGCATTGCCCAGCTGAATACCATCATAGAAAATACCAACATGGTGCGAGCCCATACTGCGAATATTGATAGTTTTGAGTCCACCAATGCCGCCATAATCCTTTAACTGCACGCCCGAAAAGTATCTAATGGCATCAGCCACCGAAAAACTGTTGAGAGATTTGAGTTCCTTTCCGCTTAATTTTTGCACCGGAATCACCTCCCTAAAGCTCTTGGCAACTACCACAAAATCGGGCAGCTCTTGAATTGAGTCTAATTTGTTTTGCGAATGCAGTTCCTGAAGCGCACCAAAGCACAAAGCTATTAATGCCAACAGGATATTTAATTTTCTTATCATCCCGTTAAAAAAAATGCGCTTATCGGGAAAGAAAATCTTTTAATAGAATAAAAAGTGAAGGTGCGCGTAAATAGAATGCAGTCTGTCAAATAAAAAATAATAGTAAGACCTGATAACCTGCTATGTTACGTGTCGTCCTCAAGCTTCATTCCCCGAAAGCTATTAAACATTTATCTATTTTGGCAGGTCTTCTGACTTACTCCTCTTTTGTGCCTCCTTCCCACCCCGCTCAATTGCGAGACAGTGGATTTATTGAGTATTTTGCACAAAGATTTTTGGTGGAGCTTACAGCAGCGGGTCTGTTCAGGATTTACACCTGATTCCCTTTTCATTATTCATTTCGGAGAATTGTGAAATGAATAACACCAAAATTTATGTCTGCAAAGATAGGTATTATATTTTTAGATTAGGATAATTAAGGGGGATATTTTTTTTGGGAGGATATGTATATCCATGTACGACGGATTTAAACGACGATGGGGCATATCCATCAATACAACGAATATGCCCCAAAACCAGGGCGAATGCCCCTAACTATATCAATGGAATATAAATTATCCCACGCTACCCTCTAAACTGATTTGCAATAATTTTTGCGCCTCTACTGCAAATTCCATAGGTAATTTGTTTACAACCTCTTTCACGTATCCGTTAACGATTAGGCCAATTGCCTCCTCTTCGCCCAATCCACGTTGGTTGCAATAAAATATTTGATCTTCACTAATCTTCGATGTAGTAGCCTCGTGCTCAAGCACCGCAGTGGTGTTGGCAATATCGGTATATGGAAATGTGTGAGCACCACAATGATCCGTAAGCAACAAGCTATCGCACTGCGAGTGGTTACGAGCATTATCGGCTTTCTTGCCAATCTTCACCAATCCACGATATGTATTATGGCTACTCCCAGCCGAAATACCTTTCGATACGATACGGCTAATAGTGTTCTTGCCGATGTGCGTCATCTTGGTTCCGGTATCGGCCTGTTGGTGATTGTTGGTAACAGCCACCGAGTAAAACTCGCCTACCGAATTATCGCCAGCCAATACACACGAAGGATATTTCCAAGTAATAGCCGAACCAGTTTCAACCTGCGTCCAAGATATTTTCGAATTCACACCCTTGCACAAGCCACGCTTAGTAACAAAGTTGAGTACCCCACCTACCCCATCCTTGTCACCAGGATACCAGTTTTGTACGGTCGAGTATTTAATCTCCGCGTTATCAAGCGCAATAATTTCAACGATAGCGGCGTGAAGCTGATTTTCATCTCTCATCGGAGCAGTACAACCCTCAAGGTAGCTCACATACGAATCATCATCGGCCACGATAAGCGTACGCTCAAATTGTCCCGTGTTTGCCGTATTAATACGGAAGTATGTCGAAAGCTCCATAGGGCAGCGCACACCTTTAGGGATATACACAAACGAGCCATCGCTAAACACAGCCGAGTTGAGAGCCGCATAAAAGTTATCTCTGTAAGGAACTACAGTTCCCAAGTATTTTTTAACCAACTCAGGGTGATTCTTCACAGCCTCGCTAAACGAGCTAAAGATGATACCCTTTTCGGCAAGCACCTCTTTATATGTAGTTTTAATAGAAACACTATCCATCACAGCATCCACAGCCACACCCGTAAGCAGTTTTTGCTCCTCAAGCGGTATGCCCAGCTTTTCGAATGTTTTCAAAAGCTCAGGGTCAACATCGTCGAGGCTCTCGGGCTTCTTCTTATTTGTTGGATCTGCATAATATATAATGTTTTGGAAATCTACCTCAGGCAAATTAAGCTTTGCCCAATCAGGCATCTTCATCGACTTCCAATATCTAAATGCTTTCAAACGAAAATCGAGCAACCACTCGGGTTCATCCTTCTTTTTCGAAATCAAGCGAACCACATCCTCGTTTAATCCTTTCTCTATAGTGAAAGTTTCAACATCGGTGTGGAATCCATATTTATATTCCTGCGTTGTTAATTCTTCTAATATCTGATCTTGATCAAGTTCTTGCATAGTTTTTATAAAATTAATCGATCACATTGATCTATTTAATAATATGATGAGTATTTTATCTCTTCGGCCTATAAACAAATATTGTGCCGTTTTGTTTTGGCAAAAATACATCAAATTATGAACAAAACAGATTTATAAGAGTTATAATTGATGAATTAGTGTAACTTAGATGACTTAAACTCTCTATGTAACACCCCATTAAGACTATTCACAAAATAAAAAAAGTATTATACACAATGAAAAAAGCACTATTGATTGTTGATGTTCAAAACGATTTTTGCCCCGGTGGCACCCTTGCAGTAAAGGATGGCGACAAGGTGGTACCCGTTATAAATGGTATCATGAACAAGTTTGATGTGATAATCTCCACACAAGATTGGCACCCAGTTGATACCGTGCATTTCGAAAAGTGGCCTGCACATTGCGTATCTAATCTTGATGGGGCAGATTTTCATCCCGACCTGGATATCGACAAGATAGATTTAAAGCTACTTAAAGGCACTGAAAATAAAGATGATGGCTACTCAGCCTTTGAGGCAACCAACGAATCACTTGTAGATTATATTAACGAAAACGATATTAGCAAACTCTATGTTTGTGGCCTTGCCACCGACTATTGCGTGCGCGCTTCGGCCCTTGATTCTCTAAAACTTGGCATCGACACATTTGTTATCACCGATGCCATTGCGGCTGTAAACCTAAAGCCCGATGATGATAAGAAAACATTGGTAGAGCTTCGCAGAAAAGGTGCAAAGCTGATAGAATCAACCGATATTTAGATGGCACTCCTGTGTCCTACCTCTCTTTCGACCACCCGTTGAAGTAGTTTAAACAACTCTTCGTTAGGATCAACGGCAAACTGCTCTAATATATAAGGGCTATTCACAATTTCGTCGATAGATAAGGTATCCTCTTTTGCCCACAGCTCTTCGAGCAATTCCTTTGCAGTTTGCTTGCGAGCCTGTGTGGCAATTGTTTTATCTTCAGCCAACTGATTTTGTATCTGCTCTTTATTCAGCACCTGATGCTGAATATTATCACCTCTACTCTCCTCCTCATTATGAGCCATTTGCTGAGATTGAGTATCCCCTTCAGAAAGCTTTAGTTTCTTCTTATTCCTAATAGTTGTGCGGCGCTTGCTAAGTGCATTACAAGTACGGAAAAGATTGTAAAGCGAAGCATTTAGCGACAGATATTTATCGTCATTTTCATGATAACTCACATAAAAATTGGCCGCCTCCACCAGCTTTTGCAACGAAGCATAAACATCCTTTCTAATATCTTTCACATTCTTATCAACGTGTTTATCCCCTGGCGATCCCCCACGCTTAATATACAAATCAAACATCTCGGTGCCCAATGCAAGCACTTTATCGAAGTATCTATTAAGGTTAAGCACATCAATCATTTTCTGTAATTTAGGATCGTCGCTAATGTAAAAGCTCATATTGTGCCCCCACATCATCACATCAAGCCTACCCTGATTGCTAAGGCTTCCACCAGCATCATTCACACTGATTTGCACATATTTGGCAGCCTCCACTTCATTATCAAATGGCGATCGCTTCAGCCCTTCAAGCATATAATTGATACCCGCCACAAGCTCCGTGATTTCATCTCTACACTCATTAAATCGCTTGGTTATATTAATCCTTCGCAGCCTCTGATTCATTTTGTGGTAACTCACATCATGATACAAATCCAGCAATTGATTGATATCATCCTTTTGCTTGTTCAGATAGTTGTTATCAACATTCAAAAGATTTATAGTTTGAACCACGTTTCTCGAAACTTCAAAAAACTCAACATTCTTCAGGGTTCTGGCCCATAATAGCGACAATTGTTTTGGCTCTTTCAGAGGTAATGACTGACTCATAAATAGTATAATCGTTTAAAAATCATGTGTGATGCTACTCATACGTTTGCAAGAAACCTATTAGCAACGCATTACCACAAAGATAATGTTTATTTATGGATAATAATACGCATAGATGAATAATTTAATTTATAAAAATAATATGTATTTATTTATACAATTATATTTTTCTATAGTATCTATATTGATAGATATATTTACATCTTAAATCATTGAGTATATCTTTATTGTATATACATTATACAATAAAAATCCACACCATAATTTTAGATGTATAATAGATATATATAGATAAATAAAATTCTATTCCAACCATCCCGAAGCTCTAGAAGTCAATATATATCGGTATTTCAGAGCAAAAGCTCATCTGCACACCTCTGCATATGTTGATAAATATCATCGAGGGGAAAGAATGACGTAGATATAAACGTATAGACACATATCCGGAGGAATATTAACGCATATAACTTATGCGTGTGAGGTATATTAATTCATAAACGTGCGGATGATGGGAATATATGATGAACAAACGTATGGGTACGCGGAGTATTAATATATAAACCGTACGAACACAGAGTAAGATTGATATATAAACGAACGGTCGATGGAGGATTAATATCATAAGGGGATATATACCATACGAGCCGGGCATTAAAATCGTCGTTCATATCAATATTATGATCGCCACAGGTATTAATGTGATTTTTTTATTCATGAAATCAAAAAATATTTACCACCGCAACACATATAATCATAACCAACTACTTTACAAATGGTTACACCACCTCCAAACATCGCAATAATGATATAATCAGAGCAAAATGAAAAATATTTTCAACAAAAACACTCAAAATGTTTTGGAGATATAAAAAATTGTTCTACCTTTGCAATCGCAAATCAGAAATGATAGCAACTGCGGGGTGTAGCACAGTCCGGTTAGTGTACCTGGTTTGGGACCAGGGGGTCGTGAGTTCGAATCCCACCACCCCGACGCAAAATTCA
>CAYTQG010000086.1:0-7453 GCA_964439965.1 uncultured Proteiniphilum sp. | reverse complement strand
TCAGTTGGTGTAGGGCCTACTGCTGCTGGCTCAGCCACTTGCTCGCCCGATGAGCATGAAGCAAACATAAGTGCTGCTATAGCCAGCAATGCTATACTTGTACTTCTTAATGTTGTCATTTCTGATATATATTTGATTTATAAATTATTTCTTTATCAGCTCCACTTTATCCACCACCACTGCACCATCCCCTATGTTTTCAATTGAAACCTTTACGGTACGCATATTTCCCTCATGTTCATCAAGTGTGGATAGGCTTAGGCTATATTGTTTATATTCGTCCGTCACACGGTGCGATGCTTGGAAGTTGCTTTCCGAAGTGCCCACTACAGACTTAATGTTATCAGCATCAATCTTAATTTCTCCATCACCTTTGGCCCATAATGTAAGTTGGTAGTCACTATTTGGTTCAAGATAAACATACTGCTCTATATCTTTTTTGCTATCTATTACCACAGCTTGAGCTCTATCATATGCACCATCTTTTGTGATAGCACCCAATCCTTCCCACGGAAATAGCTTGTCGGAATATTCAAAGTTTCCGTTTGGCATAAGATTGTCCCCCTCAAGTTCCCATTGATAGTATCTCACATAGTCAATCTCCATACTCACATCATCAACTCCGTATGCACCGAAAAACATATTCATAGCATGGTTAGGCGATTTTATATCATTTGGGTCCCACCATTCTTTAATAAGTTCACCATCAATATAAAACTTCAATCCCGCTGGCGACCAAAGCATAGAGTGTGTAACCCACTTTCCTTTAAAGTCTCCCTTATGAATATAATGCCCTATGTTTCGTTCAAACTTTCCATTTTTATCCACATTGCCATGAAGCACAATCTCAGTGGTGATATATTCGCACAAGTCTATCTCAAATAATTGCCCTCTTGGTCTTATCCCTTTTGTATTGTGCGCCTCGCCACCCTCTTCAAGATAATATTTAAGATCAGGACCGGGCGAGTCGAACCAAAAAGCAAGGTTCACCCTATCACCATTCTCACCAATATCTCTGCGTATGCGTGTTTCAAAAAATCCACCAATAGCATTATCCATCATATTAGTATTGTTTTCCCAATTATATGTCTGGATAGATGATATTTGCCTATTAGCACCCGGATAATAATTATCAGTAGCGCGCAAAATTATAGAATTGCCCGTAAACTCGTAGTCGGCTGGTGGCAACTGTCCATTTTCAAAAGCCTCCAAAGCATCATTATTAAACCAGTCGAGCGACGAGAAGTATCTGTCCCACCATTTTGATGTGTCTAATTCAGTACCATTAAATTCATCGTTCCACACCATCTTCATTCCCTCGGGCAGTGCGTCAGATGTTGGTTGTTCCTCCATTATTTCGGAGTTGTTTTCCTGTTTTGTATTACACGAAGTCAGAAATGTGCCCATAGAAATGGCAAAGATTAAAACAAAGTCTTTTAAGTTCATACTTTATGAATATAAATTTGATGTTTAAATAGCTAAATGTTTTTTTGAGTATGAACCCACAAAGATAAAAATTAAATTATAAATGTTATTCGGATTCGGTAGTTGTTCGGTTGTTATTTGGTAGTTATTTGGTAGTTATTTGGTAGTTATTCGGTAGTTATTCGGTAGTTATTCGGTTGTAAGGTGTAGTGGTTATATATACATAAATTATATTATACGTACCACATGTGTGATGATTTGTGAATAGAGTCTTGAGCGATGATTGTTTTCCTCCATTCATTTTATAAGGAGGATATAAGGAGGTATAAAGAAGGTAGAGCGAAGCTATAAAGGAGTGATAAATAGTGTATAATATTTAATTTACTCTTACTGTGTGTTAAATAAGTGATTCTTGCGTCTTTAGATGTGAATAATTGTTTGTGATATCTGCTACGATACTTATGTTTTCCACCACTTTTGTAACTTTTGATAGCGTTGTTCGAGCTTGTAACATACAATTGCATCGTTAATATATGTTTAATGGTTGAGGTGCCACTTTTTACTTCAGCAATATTTTAATAGAGTTGCAACAAAAAGCTTTGCACCCACATTTTCTCTATAAATATTAAATTGAATACATTATGATACTTAATCGGGCAATTTATTAATATAAAGGAGTAACTTTACACTCAATATTAATAATTGGGTAGTAAATCATAACAAAACAATAAATAGCAACTTAAGAAGATGAACAAATTTAAAATCTTAATTGCCTTGTTCTTTGTTGCAGGCTTGGGTATTGCTTCTGCCTCCAACATTGAAGGATATAGGTATGCGCAAGAGAAAGCGCCAACAGGAAAAGAGTGGGAATCGCCGCAAGCGATAGCCCTTAATAAAGAAAAGCCTAAAGCTTGGTTTTTTTCATTTGCCGATAAGGAGAGTGCACGCAAGGTATTGCCCGAGAATTCTCAGTATTGGAAGTCGCTTAATGGACAATGGAAGTTTAACTGGGTGAAAACACCAGATGAGCGTCCGATGGAGTTTTTCAATCCCTCGTTCGATGTTTCGCAATGGGATAATATCGAAGTACCTTCAAATTGGAATGTTTATGGTATTCAAGAGGATGGCAGTTTGAAGTATGGATTGCCTATTTATGTAAACCAACCAGTTATTTTTCAGCACAAAGTGGCTGTTGACGACTGGCGTGGGGGTGTGATGAGAACACCGCCAACACACTGGACTACCTATGAATATAGAAATGAGGTAGGCTCGTATCGTCGCGATTTCGAAATTCCACAAGATTGGGATGGACAAGAGGTGTTTATCAGCTTCGATGGTGTGGATTCTTTTTTCTACTTATGGATAAATGGGCATTACGTAGGATTTTCGAAAAACTCACGTAACAGCGCCAACTTCAATATCACGCAGTACCTTAAAAAAGGAACAAACGTGGTGGCAGCCGAAGTTTACCGAAACTCAGATGGCTCATTCTTAGAGGCTCAAGATATGTTTCGCCTACCCGGAATATTCCGCACGGTAGCCATCTTTGCAAAACCTAAAACTCACATCCGTGATATGCAGGTTTTCCCCGATTTAGATGCTAATTATCAAGATGGAACAATCACAGTTAAGGCTGATGTTCGCAATTTTAATAAGAAAAAGATAAAAGGATACAAGCTTGTGTATTCTCTTTACGAGAACGAGCTATACTCGGATGATAACACAGACACAGGCGTAACAGCTACTGCCACTGTGGGCGAATTGAAAAACAATCAAGAGCACAGCGGCATAGTTGCAAAGCTTAATATCGAATCGCCAAAGAAATGGTCGGCAGAGCGCCCATACAGGTACACATTAGTAGCCGAATTAAAAGACAAGCGCGGCAAAACAATCGAAACAGTGTCAACACACATGGGCTTTGCCAAGGTTGAGATTAAAGATACTGCAGCCGAAGATGATGAGTTTGGCTTGGCCGGACGCTACTACTATGTAAATGGCGAAACCGTGAAACTAAAGGGAGTGAACCGCCACGAAACAAATCCTGAAGTGGGGCACGCCATCACTCGCGAAATGATGGAAAAAGAAGTAGTGTTGATGAAGAAAGCTAATATCAACCATGTGCGTAATGCACACTACCCCGACGATCCATATTGGTATTATTTAGCAAACAAATATGGGCTATATCTCGAAGATGAGGCAAATATCGAATCGCATCAATACTATTATGGAGATGCGTCACTTTCGCACCCAATTGAGTGGAAAGAGGCACACGTGGCTCGCGTACTCGAAATGGTGTATGCCCACATCAATCATCCATCAATAGTGATATGGTCGCTAGGAAATGAAGCCGGTCCAGGCAAAAACTTTGTGTATGCCTACGATGAGCTAAAGAAAGTAGATAGCACACGCCCCGTACAATACGAGCGCAACAATGATATAGTAGATATGGGCTCAAATCAGTATCCATCTATTGCATGGGTCAATGGAGCAGTGAAAGGAACATATAACATTAAGTATCCATTCCATATTTCGGAATATGCCCACTCGATGGGTAATGCATGTGGCAACTTAGTTGACTATTGGAATGCTATGGAAAGCACCAATTTCTTCTGCGGTGGTGCCATTTGGGATTGGGTTGACCAATCAATCTACAACTACGACAAAGTCACTGGCAAGAGATATCACGCCTATGGGGGCGATTTTGGCGATACACCCAACGATGGACAGTTTGTGCTAAACGGAATTATGTTTGGCGATCTTGAGCCTAAGCCACAATACTACGAAGTGAAGAAGGTATATCAACACATCGGCACCGAGGCTAAAGATATTAATAAAGGAATATTTGAGGTGTTCAATAAGTATTACTTCAAAGATCTAAAGGATTATCAAATCAGATGGTCGGTTTATGAAAATGGTAGCGAAACACAATCGGGCACTATTTCGGACTTTAATGCAGATGCACGTCAGAGAACTCAGATAACCCTGCCGATTGATTTTTCGAAAATAAACGACAAGGCAGAAGCGTTTGTAAAAGTTCAGTATCTGCTTGCAAATGACGAGCCTTGGGCAGATAAAGGATATGTGCAGGCTGAAGAGCAATTCTTGCTAAAAGAAGCAGCCAATGTTCCAACAATTGCTGAGGTAAGTGCTCAATCTGATGCATCATCATTAGTGTTGGAGAAAGAAGTGGATGGCAAGCGAGTAGTAAAGGGAGACAACTTCCTATTGACATTTGATACCAAGACGGGTACTATTTATAATTTGAAATACGATGGCAACACCATTATTGCTGACGGTAACGGGCCAGTGCTAAATGCTTTGCGTGCGTTTACCAACAATGATAACTGGTTCTACTCGCAATGGTTCGAAAACGGGCTGCACAACTTGGTTCACAATGCTATATCTTCAACATTCATTCCGCAAAAGGATGGATCGATAGTAGCCTCGTTTACTGTAGAATCGCAAGCACCCAATGGGGCCAAGATACTGGGTGGCACAAGCTCGGGCAAGAATAAAATTGAAGAGTTGACAGATCGCCCATTCGGAGAGACAGATTTTAAATTTACCACCAATCAAATTTGGACAATATACAATGATGGCTCAATAGAACTGCAATCAAGCATCACATCAAACAAGAGTGGATTGATTTTGCCACGTCTTGGATATGTAATGAAAGTGCCTGCCGAGTATGAAAACTTTAGCTACTACGGACGCGGACCAATTGACAACTACAACGATCGCAAGTCGGGACAATTTATCGAACTTCATACCAATAAGGTGAAAGATGAGTTTGTAAACTTCCCTAAACCCCAAGATATGGGCAACCATGAGGAGGTGCGCTGGGCAGCTCTCACAAATAATAGCAATGCAGGAGCACTATTTATAGCAAACGAAGAGATGTCGGTAACGGCACTTCAGTATTCAGCACTCGACTTAACGTTAGCTCCGCACCCCTACGAGCTTCCAAAAGGTGGAGATACATATCTGCATCTTGATGCTGCCGTAACAGGATTGGGCGGTAATAGCTGCGGACAGGGTGGCCCATTAGAGCATGACAGAGTGAAAGCTGTAGAGCACGATTTTGGATTTATTATTCGTCCCGCCTCTTCGCAATTGGCAAATGATGCCATGGTGAAGCCATCGGGAGATATGCCAATCAGCATTACACGCTCGCGTAATGGCGAAGTTTCGATAAGCTCGGGCATGGAAGATGCCACAATCATGTTTAAACTCGATAAAGCAAAAGCTAAGGAGTATAGCACAATCATCCCACTTCGTGATGGAGGTGTGGTATCGGCATGGTACAAAGAAAAGCCAGAACTGAAAGTAACAATGGAGTTCCCAAAAATCGAAACAGTTCAAATCGAGGTTATATCTGCAAGTAGCGAAGAGGCTGGTAGTGGCAATGCTTCCAATCTTGTGGATGGAAACACCAACACGCACTGGCACACTATGTATTCTGTAACGGTGGCAAAGCACCCACATTGGGTTGACTTAGATGCAGGCGAAGTAAAAGAGATTAAAGGCTTTACCTACCTGCCACGCCAAGACGGCTCGAATGGAAATGTTAAAGACTTCACCATTCACATCAGCATGGATGCAAAAGAGTGGGGCGAGCCCATACACAAAGGGCAGTTTGGAAGAGGCAGCAACGAAAAGAAAATCATGTTCGACAAGCCTGTCAAAGGTCGCTACATTCGTTTCACAGCACTTAGCGAACAAAATGGGCAAGACTTTGCCTCAGGTGCCGAAATTACTGTTATAGCGGATTAGATGTAAAATATAAAAAGTAAAACTTATGAACCGTTGTGTTGGTTATGTGTTTGTAGATTATAAATGCTAAACCATCACAACGGTTCTTTTTTTATAAATAAACTATATGATCCAGTATTTAAAAAGTAAAGGAGTCACACTTTCGCCTCGAGATTATTTTGTGAGTGCACTAGGCTATATGGCACTCGGGCTCTTCTCGTCACTATTGATAGGATTAATAATAAAAACTCTGGGCGAGCAGATTGGGCTAAGCTCATTTGTAGAGATGGGGCAGTTTGCTATGGACCCCAAGATAGTAGGAGCTGCCATTGGCGTGGCAGTAGCTCATAGCCTCAAAGCACCCCCACTTGTGCTTTTTTCGGCAGTATTTGCTGGTGCATATGGTGGTTTTATTGGCGGTCCTGCCGGAAGTTATGTTACAGTGCTATTAGCCACCGAATTTGGGAAAATGATATATCGAGTAACTAAGATCGATATCATTGTGGTTCCCTTTGCAGTGTTTATGGTGGGATATTATGTAGGCACTTTTGTGGGCATACCCATTAATAATCTAATGACGTCGTTGGGCACATTAATAAATTGGGCTACCGAGCAGCAACCCTTTGTGATGTCTATTATAGTTGCCACAGTTATGGGCCTTGCACTCACAGCCCCAATATCTAGTGCAGCCATAGCCTTTATGTTGGGGCTCGATGGCTTAGCAGCTGGTGCCGCCGTCATTGGATGCTCGGCACAGATGATAGGCTTTGCCACAATAAGTTATCGCGAAAATGGGATAAGTGGAATTGTGGCTCAAGGATTAGGCACCTCCATGTTGCAGATAGGCAACATCGTAAAAAATCCCCTTATACTTATACCTCCCACCTTGTCGGGCGCCATATCGGCACCCATCGCCATAGGTGTTTTCCGAATGACAAATAATCAAGCAGGGGCGGGGATGGGCACAAGCGGACTTGTGGGGCAGTTTATGGCTTTCGAAACAATGGGCTTTTCTATGCGCACTCTTTCATTAACACTATTATTCCACATTATTATCCCAGCTATTATTAGCTTGTTGGTGTTTTATTATATGCAGCAAAAGAGATGGATTAAAAAAGGCGACTTATTGTTGAGATACGAGTAAAAATCCGAAGCTATACATACCACATAAAACACACAAATATACCCATCGAGTTGTTAAAAAACATTTGAAAAACAACCCTTTTCAAGATTCGAGGCTCAAAATCATTTTTATATTGAGCCTCCTGGACGCCGT
>CAYTQG010000085.1:0-8200 GCA_964439965.1 uncultured Proteiniphilum sp. | reverse complement strand
TTTTTTGTGGCTTGCGGTTCGAAGCAGTCGGAGACTGAAACAAGTACTTACGAACTTAGTGGTGATACCATAATAGTGGGCGAGAGCTCGATAATAGCGCCGAGGCTTGGCTTTGAACAGGTGGAGGAGTCGGAACATCAATCAGAAATGATTTCTACAGGCACGGTGAGGGCTATTCCCAATTTTTACGCCGAGATAGCACCACCATTTTCGGGAAGGGTAACAAAAGTATATTTAAAGTTAGGAATGAAAACTCAGCCCGGTACTCCATTATTTGAAATGGCATCGCCCGATTTTACAGAGATTCAAAAATCATATCTTCAAGCCAAATCCGAACTAAACTCGGCACGTGCTAATCTTAATCGTCAACAAGACTTATACAATCATGGTGTAGCTGCCCAGCGTGATGTGGAGGAGGCACAAACACATTATGATATGCAAAAGCAGGAGTACGATAATGTAGCAGCAAACTTGCAGATATATGGTGTCAATCCTGATAATTTTTCGCTTGGTCAAAACCTTGTGGTTAGCTCGCCCATAGCTGGTGAAGTAATTGTAAACGATATTGTGCAAGGGCACTACTTGCGTGATGATGATGAACCACGAGCCAAGATAGCACAGCTCAACAAGGTGTGGGTAGTGGGCGAAGTGAAAGAGAAGGATGTGAAGTTTATCACCGATCTTGATGAGGCTAAGATAATTCTCTCTGCCTATCCCGATAGAGAGCTAACGGGGCAGATATTTCATATTGATGAGATAGTAGATGAAAGCATACGAAGCGTGAGAGTGCTTATAGAGTGTGATAATAGTGAGGGCATCCTAAAGCCAGGCATGTATGTGAGTGTAAGATTTACTGATCATGCAAAGTCTTCAATGCTTGTGCCGCTCAAATCAGTGCTTCAGTTCAACGACCAGAGCTTTGTGTTTGTGGAAGTAGAAAAGGGTAAATATATGAGGCGTATTGTGGAGACTGGCACATCAGTTGATGATAAAATTATTATAACAAAAGGCCTTGAGGTAGGCGAAACTATAATCACAGAGGGTGCTTTTTATCTATTAGAAGCAAAATAAAAAAAGAATATTGATGAAGAATATATTTGAAACCACTATAAATAAACGTTGGTTGATGGCAACATTGTTTGTGTTGCTTGCAGTCTTTGGATATTATTCGTGGACAAAGTTATCGATAGAGGCATATCCAGACATTGGTGATGTGACATCGCAAGTGGTGGTGCAGGTTCCGGGATTGGCTGCCGAAGAGGTAGAACAACAAATTACTATTCCTATTGAACGAGCCATTAATGGAATGCCAGGGTTGCATGTGATGCGTAGCAAAAGTACATTTGGTTTGTCGATGGTTACAATTGTGTTTGATGATGGTGTGGATGATTATTTTGCACGAACTCGAATACTAGAACGATTGGATGAGGTGGAGCTACCATATGGTTCTATACCCGAGCTTGACCCGCTTACATCGCCCACTGGTGAGATATATAGATATATACTTGAAAGCAATACTAGCGATTTAAGAACGCTAACTGACATACAAAACTTCACGATTATACCTAGATTGAAGCAGGTGTCGGGGGTGGCTGATGTTACAAACTTCGGTGGTATAACTACTCAATATCAGGTGGAGCTTGACCCACGAAAAATGGAGCAATATAATGTTTCGCTGTCGGAAGTTATAGAGACTATCGAAAATAATAATGCAAATGCGGGAGGGAGCATCGTTAATCGGGGCGACCAATCGTACGTAGTGCGAGGCATCGGATTGGTTAAGGACTTAGACGATATAGGCAGAATAGTGGTGAAATCGGTTAAGAATACGTCAGTTTATCTTAGTGATATAGGCGAGCTAAAGTATGGTAATCTTGAACGTGCTGGAGCTTTGGGCTATACGGATAAGCGAGGGGTGGACTATTCGGATAATATTCAAGGAATTGTATTGTTGCTGAAAGGTGAAAACCCTTCGAAGGTGCTAGAGGAGCTAAATGCTGCAGTTGACGACCTAAACAATGGTGGACTACCCGAAGGGGTGAGTATTCATACCGTTTTGGATAGAACAGATCTTGTGGATACCACGCTTAAAACAATATCTAAGACTATATTGGAAGGAATTGGGCTGGTGATACTGGTTCTTATAGTAGTGTTGGGTAGCTGGCGTGGTGCATTACTTGTAGCTATTACTATTCCTATTTCGTTGCTTGTGGCTTTTATTTTGATGAAGGTCACTAATATTCCGGCCAACTTACTATCACTTGGTGCTATCGACTTTGGAATTATTGTTGACGGTGCCATTGTGATGATGGAGACCATATTAAAGAAGCGTGAGGATCATCCTGAAAAAGAGCTTACGGTGCAAACAATTGCTAAACGTGCCAAGGATGTGGCTCGACCAATATTCTTTGCTACGCTAATTATTATTACGGCTTATCTCCCTCTTTTTGCTTTCGAGCGAGTAGAGAGTAAGCTTTTTACACCAATGGCATTTACTGTTGGCTATGCCTTATTTGGTGCACTTTTGGTGGCTCTTATTCTTATACCAGGGATGGCTTACTTTATATATAAAAAGCCACAAAAGGTGTATCACAACAAGTGGATGGAGCGACTAACCAACGCTTATCATAGTCGAATTAAGAAGATTATGAGAAAGCCTAAAAGCGTGTTTATTCCCTTGGGCTTGGTACTGCTAGTAACTATTATACTTACCAAAACGGTTGGAAAAGACTTCCTCCCAGAGCTTGATGAGGGTTCTATATGGCTTCAGGTGTCGCTACCACCAGGTATTACACTAGAAAAATCGAAAGAGATGAGTGATGCACTTCGCTACAAAACTGTACAACATGAGGAGGTAACCTATGTGATGGTTCAGGCGGGGCGTAATGATGATGGTACGGATGCTTGGACTGCCTCGCACCTTGAGTGTAGTATTGGGTTGAAACCATATTCGCAATGGAAGAGGGGGAGAACAAAGCAAGATCTTATTGAAGACTTGGCGGCAGACTATGCAGAGATGCCTGGCTATAATGTGGCGTTTTCGCAACCTATGATTGATGGTGTGATGGACAAAATAGCGGGTGTGCATAGCGAGCTTGCCGTGAAAATATATGGTGAGGATTTTAAGGAGAACAGGCGCATAGCGGAAGATATTATAAAGACACTTAGCACAGTGAAAGGTGCTGTGGATTTGGCTATAGATCAAGAACCACCATTGCCACAAATTCAGATTAGTGCCAATCGTGAGCGTATTGCACAATATGGGCTCAACTTTAATGATGTATCAGAATTGATAGAGGTGGCACTAGGTGGTAAGGCTATTTCGCAAATTTTTGTTGAAGATAAGGTTTATGATATTACTACCAGATATAAAGAGGAGAGCCGCAACACACCCGAAAAGATTGGAAACCTGATGCTAACAAATGCTGATGGGGCTAGGATACCGCTTTCGCAGGTGTGCGACATTACTCTCAATACTGGCGAGAGTACTATATCGAGAGAGATGAATAAGCGTCATTTAACTGTGAGGCTAAATCTTAGGGGAAATGACTTGACATCATTCTTGAAGGAGGCTCAAGATCGCATCGAGAATGAAGTGTATTATGATCATGAGAAGTTTCACTTGTCGTGGGGTGGGCAGTTCGAAAATCAGAATAGAGCGTATCAACACTTAGCATTTATTGTTCCCCTTGCATTAGCATTTATGTTTGTGTTGCTTTATGGTGCGTTTGGCAAGTTCAGACAAGCGGGACTGTTGATGAGTATCGTACCCCTTGCACTGTTTGGTGGTATGCTAGCACTTAATATAAGAGGAATGACGCTAAACGTATCGTCTGCCGTAGGCTTTATCGCCCTGTTTGGAGTGGCAATTCAAAATGGGGTTATCATGATATCGCATATTAATGTGCTGAGGCGAGATGGCAAGGAGTTGTTGCCTGCTGTGATAGATGGTGCAAAACAAAGATTTAGACCAGTACTTATGACAGCATCTGTTGCAATTTTGGGTCTGTTTCCTGCTTCGTTGGCCACAGGTATTGGTAGCGATGTGCAGCGACCGCTTGCTACTGTAATTGTTTACGGGTTGTTGTTTTCAACAATTCTTACTCTGTTTGCTTTGCCATCGTTGTATTATTTAGTGGAGAGAAGATATTTAAATAAAGAAAATAAATAGAAATGAAGAGATTCGTTTTAAGTTTTATATCAATTTGGTTTGTAGCAATTGCTTCTGCTCAAACTAATGAAATATATGTGGAGCAGCCTATTACATTCAATCAATATTTAAAACTTATTGAAGATAACAATCTGGATTTGGCTGCTGAAAAGCTTAATGTGGATATATCGAAGGCTAATATCAGAACTGCTCGCACATTGCCCGACCCTGAGTTGACAATTGAAGGTACTGATAACGGTGAAAGGAAGATGCAAATGGGCTATGAGATAGAGGCTTCGCTTGATTGGACTTTAGAGTTGGGTGGTAAGCGGAGGTCTCGTGTGGTGCTAGCTAAAAGTGAGAGTGAGCTAGCTATTAGTTTGCTAGAAGATTATTATCGTGGACTAAGGGCGAATGCTACTCTTGAGTTTTTATCATCACTTAGAAATGAAAACTTATACCACACTCAGCTAGAGGCATATGAGAATATGAGTAAAATAGCTGAGGCTGATAGCTTGAGATATTCTTTTGGTGAAATATCGCAAGTAACTGCTCGTCAAAGTAGGCTAGAGGCGCGCACGATGATGAATGATTTGCTAGCAGCCGAAACAGAATGGAGAAATGGTATGCTTGACCTTGAGGTGCTTGTGAATAAGCAGATGAATGATACCATTTTGAAGCCAGTGGGTAATTTTGAGCAGTTTAATCGTGATTTTTTGCTTGCGGATTTAATAGTAACAGCTCAGAATAATAGAAGCGACCTAGTAGCGGCTTATCAGAATAAAGATGTGGCTCAAAAGATTATAAACCTTGAAAGGGCAAATCGGAAAATAGATTTGGGATTAAGTCTTAAAGTTGCCCATGCCACTTATGCTCACAATGAGGTGGCTCCAACGCCTGCTCATACTCCTATTTCGGTGGGGGTGTCGATACCATTAAAGTTTTCGAATAGAAATAATTCTGATTTAAAGGTGGCACGTTTTCAGCACCAACAAGCGGATTATCAATATGCCCAAATAGAAAAAGAGATTGCGATAGAGGTTACGCAGGCTTATAGATATTACAACTCAATGCGCAAGCAGCTGAAGCAGTTTGACGACGGAATACTTGAGGAGGCAAAGATAATTTTGGATGGACGCATATATAGCTACAATCGTGGAGAGAATAGCTTGTTAGAGGTGCTGGATGCTCAAAGGACGTACAACGAGATACGCGAAAATTATTACGAAACTCTTTATAATACAGCCGCAGCACTGGTGGAGCTTGAAAAGGTGGTAGGTATATGGGATATTAGTTTTTAATTGAAGATTGATTTGTCTTAAAGATGTAAATTGTGCGTGATAAGTGTAAAAATGATACTGTTCTGTGGATTTTAGTGTTAAAAAGCTCTATTGAATAACTATTATACACTATATTTGCACTGTTCTTTTTAAAGACAAAACATAAAAAACTTGATATGAATAAATTATCCCAACGATTGCAATCGCTTTCTCCATCTGAGACACTGGCGATGGCTCAAAAAAGTAATGAGTTAAAAGCTCAAGGTTTCGACGTAATAAATATGAGTGTTGGCGAGCCCGACTTCTCTACCCCCAAACATATAAAGGATGCTGCCAAGGCGGCGATTGATAATAATTTTTCATTCTATTCTCCCGTTCCTGGCTTTATTGAATTGAGAAAGGCTATTTGTGCAAAGTTGAAGAAGGAGAATAATCTTGATTTTGAGCCAACTCAAATTGTAGTTTCAAATGGTGCTAAGCAGTCGTTGAGCAATGTGTTGCTTTCGATTATTGACAAAGGTGATGAGGTAATTATTCCTGCTCCATATTGGGTGAGCTATCCCGAAATGGTGAAATTGGCAGAGGGAACTTCAGTAATTGTTACAGCTGGCATTGAGCAGGATTTTAAAATAACTGCAGTGCAATTGGAAGAAGCTATTACTGATAAAACTAAAGCCTTAGTACTATGTTCGCCATCAAATCCAACGGGTAGCGTTTACTCTAAAGAGGAGTTGAAATCGTTGGCAGATGTTTTGGCTAAGTATCCAAATGTTTTTGTGATTGCCGATGAAATATACGAACACATTAATTATGTGGGCAAGCACGAAAGTATATCTCAATTTGAAGAGATTAGAGATAGAGTGATAATTGTGAATGGCGTATCTAAGGGATATGCTATGACTGGTTGGAGAATCGGCTGGATTGCTGCTCCGCAATGGATTGCATCGGCATGTAGCTCACTTCAGGGTCAATATACATCGGGTGCATCTTCTATTTCACAAAAGGCAGCTGAGGCAGCTTATACAGGAGATCAGGAGTGTGTGGAGGAAATGAGAGTTGCATTTGAGCGCAGAAAGAATTTGATTGTTGGACTACTAAAGGAGATACCAGGCTTTGAAGTCAACAATCCTATGGGTGCTTTTTATATTTTCCCCAAGGTGTCGAACTATTTAGGAAAATCATTTGAAGGTAAAACTATAGCAACAGCAGCTGATTTGGCTATGTATTTGTTGGAAACGGCGCATGTGGCTTGTGTGGGTGGTGATGCCTTTGGTGCTCCTGAGTGTATAAGGTTTTCATTTGCCACATCGGACGATAATATAAAGAAGGCGATTGAGAGAGTAAGTGAAGCTTTGAAGAAACTGAAATAAAGAAATAATGGGGAAAGGTTGAAAAACATTTCCCCATTATTGTTTATGTGACGTAATGCTAAAACTTAGCTTCAATCATAACTGGAAAGTGGTCGGAAGGGAAGTGACCATATTGAATATCGTTGAGCGTGCCATATTTTAAAACTCTTATATCATCGGTAACCCATATATAATCGATACGTGAGCTCTTTCTGTGGTTTACCTTGAAGTTGTTGAACGTGGTTTCTGTTCCATAAGGCTTTTGTTCGCTCTGTAGATATGAATCTTTCAAAATATCCTCTTTGTATATTACTTGTATTGGCTCGGAATCGGGTGTGGCATTAAAATCACCTGTGCAGAACACTGGTTTATCGTACTTTCGTTCTGAGATTTTGCTCAATAGTAGTTTCGATGAGTTTTTCCGTGCCTCTTCTCCTTCGTGATCGTAGTGCGAATTGAAGAAATAAAACTCTTTGCCGCTCTCTTTCTCTTTCATATATGCCCACGAACATATTCTGTTGCAACAAGTAGCATCCCATCCCTTTCCGGGTACGTCGGGAGTTTCGGAATACCAAAAGTCGCCATGCTCTAAAACCTCAAACTTATTGTTTTTATAAAATATAGCTGAGTGTTCTCCTGCATTTTCTCCGTCATCTCTGCCGACACCTACATATGAGAACTTATCTAGCTCGGCGATATCGTCTAATTGGTGTTTAAAACCTTCTTGAGTTCCAAAGATATCAAAGTCGTGAAACTGGATTAGATCCTTTATCATTTCTTTTCTACTACTCCATGGGTCGAGGCTGTCATTGGGTGTGTCCATCCTTAAATTGTAGGTTGCCACTCTTAGTGTTATATGATTGGTTGAGCAAGGCTCGCAACTTAACAATATAATGGACAGAGCGAATAATGTGGGTAGGATTATTTTTTTCATTTGGATATTATTAATTTGTTTTCAAAGATTTACAAATATAAATTCTTTTTTCAAAGATGTCAAGGTATCGTTTAAGTTTATCTCAATCTATTGCGAATAATTTTTTTAATAGCTGCAATTTTATGGACGAGTTTGTTGGAACCGCTGTATAGCGCAAAAAAACTTATATAAACTGCATCTATTATTGATTAATTGTTATCTTTGTGTATTAAAGATATAAAAATGTAAAATATTCATCCTGAATTTCAATATCACTATTGTATGTTGAACCCTAAACAATGTGAATAGAGAAAAATTTCATCAATTAATTCTTTATTGACATATTAAAATATTAATTTTGTGCTCTAGATCTGAGCTCCTACTTTACTTAGTCAGTTTGGATTAGAGATTTACTTATTCGAATAAACAGAAAAAATAAATTTTTAAACAATAATTTTATGAGCTGGTTAATTAATTCTTCTATCGGACGAAAAATGATCATGAGTAT
>CAYTQG010000084.1:0-8553 GCA_964439965.1 uncultured Proteiniphilum sp. | reverse complement strand
CTCCATAATAGACAATAGATACGTATTTATTATAGGACTATTAGGCTGACTTGATTAATTAATTAAATAGTTTTACCCCTGACTGCTACGATATGTAATGACAGGTTATATCCCTTTTTATAACTTTTAATGTATGAGTTGTTGCCTGATATATCATTTATAACTACTTTTACGGTTGATTTCTTAAAAAGACAATTAAAGATGAAGATTATAGCAAAAATACTGACAACGCTTACTGCGTTTGTTTTTTTCTCAAACATTGCGTTTGCCCAAAACAATATCATTGATGAGATTGTGTGGGTTGTTGGCGATGAGGCAATTTTGAAATCGGAGGTAGAAGAATATAGAAAGGATTTGCAGATGCAAAATCAGCGAATCCAAGGCGATCCATATTGTTTTATTCCCGAGCAATTGGCTGTTAGAAAACTATTCCTTGATCAGGCCAAGCTTGATAGTATCGAGGTAAATACGGCTAGCGTTAATCAAATGGCAGAATACCAATTGAATGAATATATTGCATCGTCAGGTTCGGCTGAGAAGCTTGAGGAGTATTTTGGGAAAAGTGTTCGACGTATTCGTGAAGATTTGCGTGAGCAATTTAGAGAGCAAGATCTTATTGATGGAGTGCAACGAAAGCACTTTTATGAAATATCGCTTACGCCATCCGAAATACGAAAGTTTTACAATAGCATACCGCAAGATAGCTTGCCATATATACCTACAATGCTTGAGGTTCAAATAATAACTGTTGAGCCCGAAGTTCCACTTGCTGAGATAGATGTTGTGAAGAATCGTTTGCGTGATTATACTGAGCAGATAACATCTGGTAAGCAAACTTTTTCAACACTTGCTCTTGTTCATTCCGAAGATGGTTCGGCAGTAAAAGGGGGTGAGCTTGGTTTTATGAATAGATCTGAGCTTGTGCCTGAATTTGCAAATGTTGCCTTTGCATTAAATGATCCTACAAAGGTTTCGAATATTGTGGAGTCTGAGTATGGATATCATATTATTCAGTTGATTGAGCGCCGTGGCGATATGGCCAACTTCCGCCATATCTTGCTTAAGCCAAAAATTCCACAAGAACAAATGGATACAGCATTAGTTAGGCTCGATTCTATTCGTACGGGTATTATAGATAAGAAAATAACATTTGATGACGCTGCTCTATATCTGTCGGCAGATAAAGATACAAAAAATAATAGGGGGATAATGGTTAACAATAACCCTCGTTCACAAAATCGTGGCACACCTCGATTCCAACTAAGTGAATTGAATCAGGATATTGCACGAGTAGTTGGTGAGATGAAGGTTGGAGAATTATCAAAGCCTTTTGTTATGACCAACGATAAAGAGCGTAAAGTTACAGCAATAGTGAAGGTAACCAACCGTATTGAGGGGCACTCGGCCAATTTGAATAACGACTATCAGATTATTAAACAGATGGCAGAAAATGCTCGTCGTGAAGAAATGATGGATGAATGGCTTCAAAATAAGATTGAAAATATATTTGTTCGGATTGATCCCGAATGGCGTGGTTGTGATTTCAAGTATAAAGGTTGGGTTAAATAGCCTGCCTTGTTGATTGAACTATCATAAACGAAAAATAAAATAGATAATAAACGAATGAGAGAAAATAGATATTCTCGCTATATACGTGAAAGCATGCTTGTTGTGAGTGTGCTTTCTGTGCTTTTTATATCGGTTAAAGCAATGCAACCCCCTCCACAAAAACAATCTAAGAAGATTGTGGAGCTGGTAGAGGCGGGGCGACTTGTAAAGAGAGGCAATATAGATGCTCAAGTGTTTGTTGATAGCGTAGTCTTTTATCATGATGGTGCATTTATGTACTGCGATAGTGCCTATCTTTTCGATGAGTCGAATACGTTTGAAGCATTTAGTAATGTAAGGATGGAGCAAGGCGACACGCTGTTTATATATGGTGATTATCTGCATTACGATGGAAATACACGTTTAGCGCGCCTACGAGATAATATTAGGATGGAAGATAACCAGGCTACATTGTTTACGGATAGTTTAAACTATGACCGTAATGTAAACCTTGGTTACTACTTTGAAGGTGGTATGCTTGTAGATGATGAAAATGAGCTTACATCGTTTTGGGGTCAATATGCACCCGATACCAAAGATGCATTGTTTAGCAACACTGTGAAGCTTGTGAATGAGAACTTTACAATCTATTCTGATACTCTAAAGTATAATACTGATACAAAAATTGCTGATATATTAGGACCTTCTACTATTGTGTCCGATAGTGGTTATATTGTAACTGAGCATGGGTGGTACAACACTGTTACCGAAGATGCCAAACTGTTTAATCGCTCTGAAATATATAGTAACGATACCACAAAAGTTCTTATAGGTGATACTATTGTATACAACCGTCAATCAGGAATTGCTGATGTGTATGGCAATATGTATATGGAAGACTTTAAGCAAAAAGCAATACTGTATGGAAACTTTGGCACATATAACGAAAAAACTGAGTATGGAATGGCTACCGACTCGGCTTATGTGATAGATTATTCTCAAACAGATAGTTTGTTTTTACATGGTGATACTCTAAAGATGATTACCGACTCTATTTATAAGGATATAAAAGCATATTATAATGTTCGTTTCTATCGTGATGATATGCAAGGGCTTTGCGATTCAATGAACTTTGTTCAACGTGATTCTGTTTTATATTTACTTGGAAACCCAGTTTTATGGAACGAAGAGAACCAAGTTTTGGGCGAAAGAATTGATATTCATCTCAACGACACAACTGTGGAGATGGCGCATGTGAGGGAGTATGCACTTGCTATTCAGTCGCGACAAAAAGATAATCAGTATAATCAGATTAGTGGGCGTGATATGAAGATATACTTTGATGATGGCGAGTTGCGCCATTTGTTGGTAGATGGTAATGCCGAGTCTCTCTATTACCTTGTAGAGGGTGATAGTATAGGCTCGATAATAGGGCTTAATAGAACAGAGAGTGCGTATTTATCAATGGACTTTAAGGATAATGAGCTCGAAAAGCTAAAGTTATGGTCGTCCACTCAAGCTGTTACCACACCGCTTAGTCTTCTTTTGCCTGAGGAGTCAACCCTTAAAGGATTTATGTGGCTAGATTATCTTCGTCCAAAACATAAGATGGATATATTTAGACGAAATGAACGAAAAGGTGCGGATAGTGAAGTGCAAGCACCACGACGATTTAAGAGGGAGTGATATATTTGACAACACTTTGTGGGCAATAAATGAGCTTTTTGTATATCATCCTTTTTTCATTACATTTGTATTACTAAAGACACAATAATTATGGGAATATTCTTTTTTTATAACAATCGCAAGCCTCGTAAATTTCAGCATCGCACCATTATGTATGATTCGGATGAGCAGGCACGCAAGGAGCGCATGGAGAAAAGGATTCGCAGGATGGAGGCTGAAGTAGCGCGCGAAGAAGGACGCGAAGTCGAGTTCGAAGATAAACCGTCACGCACTGATTTTGGTAAAGAGTTTGTATCACAAACAAAATATCTAAAGCGTCGCAAAGAACGTGAGGATGATGGTGGCAAACCTTTTTTCACTAATAATATCACTATAGTACTGTTTTTGGCAGCGCTAATTGTTGTTTTCTATCTCCTTTTCCTTAGATAGGATTATTTACATTCTAAAGATACAAACACACAATTATACCACAATTCTGTTGCTCTTTTATTTGAAGCAAAAATGAGCATATAGGCATTGTTGTTTTTATTCAAAACTCAAATAATATATATTACTTATAAATAAGCATGTCGGATATAATTAATTTATTGCCTGATTCTATTGCTAATCAGATTGCAGCTGGTGAGGTTATTCAACGTCCTGCTTCTGTGGTAAAAGAATTGGTTGAAAATTCGCTTGATGCCGGAGCAAAGCATATACAGATAATTATTAAAGATGCTGGTCGCACTCTTGTTCAAATTGTTGACGATGGCAAAGGGATGAGCGAAACTGATGCTAGAATGGCGTTTGAAAGACATGCTACGTCTAAAATTAAAAATGCAGACGATCTATTTGCTCTATATACTCGCGGGTTTAGGGGTGAGGCACTTGCCTCTATTGCTGCTATTGCGCACGTTGAACTGAAAACACGCCAAGCTGATGAGGAGGTTGGAACTTTTATTAAACTTGCTGGATCGGAGGTAGAGAGTCAGGAACCAGTATCAACTCCTGTTGGCACTAGCATTGCAGTAAAGAATATCTTTTTTAATGTGCCTGCGCGTCGCAAGTTTATGAAGTCTAATGAAACAGAGCGACGAAATATTCTTGTTGAGTTGGAGCGCATAGCCATGGTTAATCCCGAAGTTGAATTTACTCTCTTCGAGAATGATGTTCAAACAATGCACCTTCCCGTGGGAAATCTTAGACAACGCATAGTGCAGCTAGAGGGTAAAAACTTTAATCAACAGCTAATTGAAATTGAAGAGACAACCACCATGGTGAAAATCTATGGCTATATCTCAATGCCTAAATATGCAAGAAAGGGTAGGGCACGTCAGTTTTTCTTTGCCAACAGTCGCTTCATCAGACATCCATATTTTCATAAAGCTGTTACAACGGCCTACGAAAAGCTTATTGCACCCAACGAAAGCCCCAACTATTTTATCTATCTCGAAGTTGACCCCAATGCTATTGATGTTAATATACATCCTACTAAAACGGAAGTGAAGTTCGAGAACGAATCTGCCATTTGGCAAATATTACTTGTAACTATAAAGGAGTCGCTAGGTAAGTTTAATGCTATACCTAGTATCGATTTTGATACAGCCGATGCCCCCGAGATACCTATCTTTGATGCTTCGGGTAGCACTGATGTGCCGGCTACACCAGGTACTCGCATCAATCATGGCTACAATCCCTTTCAAGTGTCTCAATCTGGCTACAGAGCCCCAGCTAGGCCCAATTTGGATTGGGAAAAGCTATATGAAGGTTTCGAAAATGAAGAGGGTGATTATGATGAGGAAGGACTACCCCCAGTAGTGGAAGCTGACGATGAAATGCCTACAATATTTAGTGCTCCAAGTAGTGCTAATAGTGACAATATTCAGGATCAGACTATATCTGCACCCGAACATTATCAGTATAAGCATAAATATATTTTGACCTCTGTTAAGTCGGGCTTGATGATAATTGATCAGCATAGAGCACATATACGTATCTTATTTGATAAATATATGGAGCAAATTTCCGAAAGAAAGGGAGTTTCACAACGTGTTCTTTTCCCCGAGATGATAGAGCTAAGTGCAATCGAAGCTTCAGCATTTAATGAGATACTTGAGGATTTCGAGGCTTTGGGTTTCGAATTTACCAACTTGGGCAATAACACATTTGCTATTCAAGGGGTTCCATCAGAGCTTAGCAATGTCAACTTCGTAGAGTTGCTTCGCACTATGATTGATAAAAGTATAGAAACAGGGGCTGATGTTAAAGAAAAGGTTTACGAAACTCTCGCACTGGCTATGGCTAGCTACACCGCTATTCCACGTGGCAGAGCACTGTCGGAAGAGGAGATGCTATTGATGGTTAATCAATTGTTTGCTTGTCGAACCCCTAATCACACACCCGATGGTCGCGCCGTGATAGCAATGGTTGCTGATGACGATTTAGAAAAGAAACTCAAATAATATAATACACCCCATACTATGAAATATTCAGCATGTGGAAATAGTGGACTCAAATTGCCAAAGATATCCCTAGGATTATGGCATAATTTCGGTTTTGTCAATGATTTTGATGAGGCTGAGCGTATGATATTACACGCTTATGAAAATGGCGTTACTCATTTTGATTTAGCTAATAATTATGGACCACCTCCCGGGTCGGCTGAAACAAATTTCGGGAAGATTCTTAAGAGTAATCTTAGCTCTCATCGTGACAAGATTATTATATCCTCAAAGGCGGGACATCTTATGTGGGATGGTCCTTATGGCGATGGTTCTTCTCGAAAGCAGATTATGGCAAGCATAAATCAAAGTTTAAAGCGCACAGGACTTGAGTATTTTGATATATTTTATTCTCATCGTTATGATCCTGAAACACCAATCGAAGAAACAATGCAGGCATTGGTTGATATAGTAAGGCAGGGTAAAGCATTATACATTGGCTTATCTAAATATCCACCTCTAGAGGCTGAAAGGGCTATGATCTATCTAAAGGAGAGAGATGTTCCTTGTCTTATATTTCAAGATAGATACAGTATGTTTAGTCGTACGCCAGAGGAAAAAATATTCCCATTAGTTGATAAAAATGGAGCTGGTTTTATTGGTTTTTCTCCACTTGCTCAAGGAGTTCTCACTGATAAGTATCTTAATGGAATACCGCTTGAAAGCCGTGCTGCTGACAAATCGGGATATTTAAAAAAGGAGCAGGTAACGGTTGAACTAATTGATAAAGTGCGCCAACTAAGCGGAATTGCCTCGCAGCGCAATCAAAGTATGGCCGAAATGGCAATTGCATGGGCATTACGCAAAAGTGTTGTCACGTCTATCATCGTCGGTTCCCGCAATTTAAATCAGTTGCAGGATAGCTTAGGTGCAGTAAACAATCTGAACTTTACTGATGATGAGCTGTCACTTATAGATGAGATTCTAGATAATGCAAAGTTCTAATTAATGCATCGCTTATAACATATACAAGAAAATGAAAAGGGCTTATTTATACACATTTACTACTCTATTTACCTTAATACTATTGTCGTCATGCGCTAAAGAGGAGTCACCGTTTACAATTCCTTATGCTAAAGTCAATTTCGAAATAGATATTAGAGGAATCGATTCTGACTTGCGACCATTTACTTATAAAATCTTTACAAGGGGGCGTTCAGTCAATGAGTTTGTTGGTTATGGTGGACTATTAATATTTATGTCGGCAGAGGGGAAAATATTTGCTTACGATCTTTGTTGCCCTTATGAAGATGACAAATCTATTCTGGTAGAGCCACAAAGTAATGGTAAAGCTATATGCAAAACTTGCGAGAGTTCTTTTATTACAATGTTTGGATTAGGAACTCCCGAGGGGGGACCATCAAAAGAATCACTTCAAAAGTATCAAGTGCTGCCTAGTTCACAGCGTCCAGGGGTGTATTTTATAACAAATTGAAGAAAAAGAGCTTTTTTTTCTTCAAAAGTTTTGGAGTATCAAAAAAGTTGCCTACCTTTGCACACGCAAAACAAAAGATAAGAGGTGTCTTACTAATTAAAACTTTGCAATACATAATGCGGAAATAGCTCAGTTGGTAGAGCACAACCTTGCCAAGGTTGGGGTCGCGAGTTCGAGTCTCGTTTTCCGCTCCATTTTAATAAGCGTTCTAAGATTCATTTCTTAGGACGCTTTTTTTGATTATTATCCGTTCTATCTCTATCAAATAGTTTACTCTAACCAGTGCATAGCTATCATAATGCTATGATAATACCCGTTATTTTTGCATTTTCGTGTTATAAATACAATCAATAATGTTTTTTGTGGTTTGTTTGCTTATGATTTAGATTTATTATCTATTTTTGCGCATCGATATCATGGAAATGCAAAGGCATATCCTTGAATAATATTGTGGAACATAAATACAACCGTTCTAATGAAACAATTAATTAAAACTTTAACGCTGCTGTGTAGCGTTGCGCTCATAATGAGTGCATGTGATAAGGAAGGCGGTTTTGATGACAACATTAAAACCGATAGTGACAAACCAATCGAATTTACTGGCAAAGTAGGTAGTGAAACACAGACACGACTTACAGGCAACAATTGGGATGAAGGCGATGCAATAGGTATATATGCCTATTTAAGTTCTGATACTGATAAATCTGAGGTATTTGATGGGAATGAAAATATAAAGCACGTCACTTCAAGTGGTGATGGAAGCTTCTCATCTGTTTCCGAAAGCATTTATTATCCAGCAGAGGGCTCACTCGATTTTATTGCTTATTATCCATATCAAAAGGAGATTGTTGATAATGAATATATTATCGACCTCTCAAATCAGCAAGACCAAGGCAAGATTGATTTGTTATATTCAGAAAATGCTGTGGAAGTTGGTAGAGACTCTGAGTCAGTTGGGTTGGAGTTTAAGCATATGCTTTCAAAACTTACTATCAACGTTTCTCTTGGTGATAATATTAATTCTTTGAGTGATATGGAGGTTAGGGCAAATGGAGTGATTGCTAAGGGTGCTTTCAATCTCATAAGTAAAAAATTTGATTTAGGTGGAGATAAGACGAACAGTATCGATGCAAAGACTGTGGTGGATGGAGATGATAACAAAGCAACCGCTACACTTATGCTAATTCCTGGTCAAAAGCTTTCAGATATGGAGCTTGAATTTATGGTAGATGGGCACACCCTATTGTGGGAGCCTAGTATTAAAGAGGTGGAAAATCTTGAGTCAGGAACTGAGTATTCGGTTAAGCTAAAGCTATCGGCCACAGGTGTAGCTGCTTTGGGAGGTGCTACTATTGGCGAATGGAACAAAGTTGTAGATGAAGATGAGACAGAGATAGTTGTAAA
>CAYTQG010000083.1:0-8840 GCA_964439965.1 uncultured Proteiniphilum sp. | reverse complement strand
ACTTGAACCAAGGACCCCCTGATTAACAGTCAGGTGCTCTAACCAACTGAGCTAAGGAAGAATCTTAAGAGCTTTTCCTCAAAAGCGATGCAAAGATATAATGTTTTTTTTCACTATGCAAATACTAGCATGAAAATTTTGCAATAAGTTATCAACAGGCCATTTTAGGCAATTACATTTTATAAATTAAAAAAGTTTTTCATACCTTTGAACTCATATAATTTATGAAACAATAATACAAGTATGATATACAATTTTTTAATTCTTTCAGATGAAGTAGATAATTTCAGAAGAGAAATTAATATTGACGCCGATGGAACTTTCTACGATCTTTTCAAAGCAATTACTAGTAGTACAGGATACAATGATAAAGAGATGGCCTCATTTTTTCTTTGCGACGACGAGTGGCGCAAGAAACAAGAGATCACTCTTGTGGAAATGGATACCGACTCGGACGTTGACATTTTCGTAATGGACGAAACACCATTACTTGATTTTCTAGAAGAAGAAAAGCAAAAGCTAATGTTTGTATTTGATTATGTAAATGATCGAGCATTGTTTATAAAGTTGGCTGAAATAATAACAGGCAAGTCATTAAAGAAACCTCAAGTTGTTCTTTCCGAAGGAGAGGCACCTAGCCAATTTATAGATCTTGATGAAACATCCACAACTGTGGCATCAAGCGATTTAGACGCTACTTTTTATGGTGACGAAGATTTTAATATCGACGAGCTAGACGAGAGTGGTTTTGAAGGACTTAATGATATTGAAATTGATTTAGATCAATTCGCCGATTCACAGCAATAAATGAAACGACTAATTGTTTTGTTGGGCCCCACAGGTGTTGGCAAGACAGAATATAGTATTAGAATTGCCGAGCAATTGGGTTCACCCATTGTCTCGGCAGATTCTAGACAACTTTACAAAGGGATGATTATTGGCACTGCTGCTCCTACGGTAGAGCAACGTAGCAGAGTGCCTCACCACATGGTTGGCATCCTCTCGCCAACCGACTATTATAATGCGAGCGATTACGAGCACGAAGCCATCTCCATAATTGAGGAGTTACACTCAAATCACGACAATGTTATCCTTACGGGTGGTTCAATGATGTATATCGATGCCGTGTGCAAAGGTATAGATATAATGCCCGATATAGACCCTCTACTGAGAGAAGAGCTATATAAAAAATATCAAGACGAAGGCATAGATCCATTCAGACAAAAACTAAAAATCCTTGACCCAGTTTTCTATAATCAAGTAGATTTAAAAAATCCCAAACGAATAATTCACGCAGTGGAAGTTTGCCTTATGACTGGCAAACCGTATTCATCATTTAGAACAAATGAGACAAAAGAGAGATCTTTTGAAATTATAAAAGTTGGATTTACAAGAGAAAGAGATGAGTTATACGCACGAATTAATAAGCGCGTAGATATCATGATTTCGGACGGTTTAGAAGATGAGGCACGCCAGTTTTACCATCTCAAACACCTAAACTCACTTAACACAGTGGGCTATAAAGAGCTATTTGAATATTTTGATGGTAATTGGACGCGTGAATTTGCTATCGATAAGATAAAGCAACATTCACGCAATTATGCCCGCAAGCAATTATCGTGGTTCAATAGGGATAAAGACATTAAATGGATTAATCTGACGAACGAAACAAGCGCCATAGACCGTGTTATGGAGCTAATAAAATGATACTAAACCACCTCTCGTAGCCCCATATTCTCACATTTCATTATTTTTCCAGGAAATGCTTGCACTATCGAGTAGTTGTGCGTGGACATAATAACGGCTGTTCCCGATTGTGCAATTTGCTGCAATAGTGCCACAATTTGACTTCCTGTTTCAGGATCAAGATTGCCAGTTGGCTCATCTGCCAAGATTAATGACGGCGAGTTTAATAACGCACGTGCTATCACCACACGTTGCTGTTCGCCACCAGAAAGTTCGTGAGGCATTTTGTATGTTTTATTTTTCATTCCCACCTGCTCAAGCACCTCTTCAATTCTGTTTTTGATAGCCAGCTTGTTTTTCCACCCTGTTGCTTTAAGCACAAACTCAAGGTTCTTTTCAACCGATCTATCAATCAACAATTGAAAATCCTGAAACACAATACCAATCTTTCTTCTTAAATATGGTATATCTTTCCTTTTTATTTTCTCAAGGTGATACTCAAATATACGAGCGTCTCCAGCCTCCACTGGTATTTCAGCATAAAGACTCTTCATTAGAGTGCTTTTACCCGATCCCACTTTGCCAATTATATAAAGAAAATCACCTTTTTTGACCTCAAGGTCTAAATTATTAAGTATTATATTCTCAGCTCGGTTCAGCTGCACGCCTTCATATTTAATTAAGATATCGTCCATATTCTATTTGATGAATTTTATTGTAAGAGGATATGAAACATAAGGTTTACCACTATTTGAATCAATGGCAGCTTTAACTACGAACACCAAATACACAATTGCCACCACTACAAGAAGTGGAATACCTACAATACTGATAGCACAAATGGCTGCATAAATCAAGAAACTAAGATTATAGTTTATTATATCTTTACCCTGTTTGTCAACTAGCGGGTTATTATCCTTTTGCAGTGCCCATAGCACAATTGGAATAATAATACCTACCAGTGGGGCAAGAAAAATAGCCAATTGAGACAAGTGCAAAATCATTAAAAACGTCTTTTGTGTGATTCCAAAGAGAGGTTTATCAAAACTAAAAGAGCTATTGCTAGAGTATGTTTGCTGCTCATCATCGTTTAGTATTTTAGCTTTTTCACGTTGATACTCCTCTTCAGAAATCCTTCCTTTATCGCGAAGTTCGCTTAGTATTCTCAGGTTTTCGTATTTCATAATATAGCTAGTATTATTCGAGCATTGAATCAATCAAAGCCACCATAGTTTTAAATTCTTCCTCTTCAAAAAGCCTTGTAAGCATAACAATCTTGCCTTCGCGATCAATAATAACATTTCTGGTTATTCCTGCATTACATTCGGCAAACTTGCAGAATATTGATGCGTCAGAATCCATACCTATTGGATATGTAACACCTGTTACCTCTTTCAGAAACTCAATTTTCTCAACAGGCTCTTCTCTATCTATACCAAAGAGTGCAAATTCAGGATTATCTTTGTGTTTCAACCAAATGTCACTCTCAATATGGGGCATCTCTTTGCGACATACTCCGCACCAACTGGCAGTAAACTGCAACATCACTACCTTACCTCTCAAATCCGATAGTTTTACAACAGACCCATCTGGCATTTGCATTTCAAAATCGGGTGCTTGCTCTCCCTCTGTAACTTTAAACTGCCTATCATCCGATACTGAATACGCAGAGTCGCTATTTTCTATGTATAAATTGTTGCTTTGCAAACTATAATTAAAGCCTAGTAGCATTATAAATATAAAGCTGATGATAAATCTATTTCTTGTCATAGTTTTAAAATGTTTTAATATCACAAAGATACTTTTTTTTCTTTACGAGAAAACAAATTGTGAAGATATAATATTAAGAACATAGCTACTACCGATCCACTAGCATCCGCTACAAAATCAAGCCACTCACCGCTTCTATTAAAAAAGTTTTCCTGAAGAATTTCTATTAAGCCTCCGTAAATCACTGGAAGAATAAATCCCCACAGAATCCACCTAAACATTGGGGGCTTGCCATCGCACAAGCGATAATAATCTACAAAGTTTACGAATGATAGAACAAAGAACATTCCGAAATGAACCAGCTTATCCCAAGGCAAGCCGCTCGGAACACTTGGTATGCTAGTGGAGCTTATAAGACAAGTGCCAGTAAAAATTAATAATACTACAAAAACAGGTAACAGTAGGTATCGGGTATATTTCTTCATCTAAAAAGTTTATTTTCATTTTTAAAAATCATGCGCTTTATTGTAGATGTGAACAACGACACGCTTCAATTTGTTTTTGCCCTCGACTGGCATTCATCTTTTAATTCATCAAAGATAATAGAATTTAGCCATTCGACCCACATTTAAAAACATATAACTAAAACATGAAGATAAATTCATTAAAAATTTGTTCCTTTGTTTGATAGGACAAGAAAACAATACAAATTATATTTCTCTTTTAAATTAGAAATGAAAAAAACTATATTACTATTCTTCGCTATAATTATTGCGATAAGTGCAGGTTCACAGACAGCTCAGTCTGATAAAAATCAAAGATATTTTGACATCAACAAAAGCATAGATATATTCAACTCAGTTATTCGAGAGCTGGATATGGTATATGTAGATAGCGTCAAGATTGATAGCTTGGTAAACGCAACCATAAACACGATGCTTATGAGGCTCGACCCTTATACAGAATACTACTCGGAAGATAATATAAGCGACTTGCAATTTATGACTACTGGAGAATATGGGGGAATTGGATCTATTATTTCTCAGAACAACAATAGAGTAATAATAAACGAACCATATAAAAACCTACCTGCTGACAAGGCTGGATTGAAGGCGGGTGATATCATTCTTGAACTAGATGGAATGAATATGGAAAAGGCCACGGTGAAAGATGTGAGTGACAAACTTAAAGGTACACCTGGCACATCAGTAAAACTTAAAGTGCAACGCCCAGGAAATGAAAAGCCAATGGATATTTCGATTGTAAGAGAAAAAATCGAGATTGATCCTATAACATATTCTACCGTTATGGACGACAATATTGGCTATATTCACTTTTCTAGCTTTACTAACGGAAGTTCTGAGCGTGTGAAAGAGACATTCTTAGAATTAAAAAATAATGGTGCCGAAAAGCTTGTGTTTGATTTGCGTGGCAATGGCGGTGGTATTCTTGAAGATGCAGTAAACATTGTCAATCTATTTGTAAAAAAGGGTGAGGAAATTGTTTCCACACGTGGCAAAGTAAAACAATGGGATAGATCATTTATTACTCAAAACAATCCTATTGACACTATAATGCCTATTGTAGTGTTAGTTGACACAGGCTCTGCTTCTGCCTCCGAAATTGTTGCTGGCTCGTTACAAGACCTTGATAGAGCAGTAATTGTGGGTAATAGATCGTTTGGTAAAGGACTAGTGCAATCTCCACGTGATTTGCCTTATGGAGGAAACATAAAAATCACGACATCTAAATATTACATCCCAAGTGGAAGATGCATACAAGCACTCGACTACTCGCATCGCAATCCTGATGGAAGTGTGGCCAAAACCCCTGATAGTCTCACCAATGTGTTCCATACCAGAAGAGGCCGCGAAGTACGTGATGGAGGTGGTATCACACCCGATTATACTATAAAGCATGATAAAAGCGGAACAATTGGCTTTTACTTAATGGCCGATAATATTATTTTTAACTACGTAACCGATTGGGCTCAAAAGCATCAATCTATAGCATCACCTACAGAGTTCAAGCTAAGTGATGATGACTATAATCAATTTAAAGAGTATGTAAAAAGCAAAGACTTCAAGTATGATCAGATGAGTATTCGTAATCTTGAATCACTGAAAAAGATAATGGAATTTGAAGGCTACTTTGATAACTCGGAAGAAGAGTATAAAGCTTTGGAAGAGAAATTAAGTCCCAATATTGATCGCGACTTAGAGCTATTTAAGGACGAAATTAAAGAGATGATAGAAGTAGAAATAATTAAGAGATATTACTATAAAGAGGGTACTTTAATGTATCAGCTTAGGGATGACAAAGCCTTAGAGAAAGCAAAAGAGGTACTCAACAATGATGACCTATACAAACTAACGCTGAAACCAAAAGCCAAGAATATTCCACCAGCAAGTGAAATAAAAGAAAAAATAAAAGATCAATACTCCTAATTATGTAAAGCATTATGCGACTAATTAGCATCGCAATATCGATTAACCTCTTTATGCTGACATATGCGCAGCATAGAGAGGTTAATTTGTTATTTGTAGGCGATGCAATGCAACATATGCCGCAGGTAGAGGCTGCCAAAACCGATAGTGGGTACAACTACGATTCGTGTTTCTATTTGTTGAAAGACAAAATATCAGCAGCCGATATAGCTTGTGTAAATTTCGAAACCACACTTGGCGGCACACCATATCGAGGGTATCCGATGTTTAGTTCGCCCGACCAATTTGCAGCTACACTAAAAGATGTTGGTTTTGATATCTTCTTTTTAGCAAACAATCACATCCTTGATAGTGGCCAAAAGGGATTAGAACGTACCATTGATGTATTAGATTCATTAAAAGTAAAACACCTTGGCGCTTACAAATCTAAAAACACTCGTGGCATCTCCTACCCCTTAATGGTTATAAAAAACGGTATAAGAATAGCATTTTTAAACTATACGTATGGCACCAACGGAATACGAGCAACTCCACCTAATATTGTAAATTACATCGACACAACCCTCATTTCGCGAGATATAAAGCTTGCGGAACTTCATCGCCCCGACATTATTATAGCAAATATGCATTGGGGAGATGAATATATAACCTACCCCAACAAAGAACAAAAAGAGGTAGCCGATTTTTTAATTAAAAATGGTGTTCGCATCATTATTGGACATCACCCGCATGTGGTGCAACCACTCATTAAGAATGTAGAAGATAATAGTATCAAATCGGTGGTCTATTTTTCATTAGGTAATTTCATTTCTAACCAGCGCAAACTGCATACCGACGGAGGCGCCATTGCCGAAATTAATATTAGATTAAACAACAATGATGATATTGAAATTATTTCAAGTAGTTACTCCTTAGTATGGGTCAGCAAGCAGTTTGAAAACAAAAAGCCCAAATACACTCTTATTCCTAACTACATCGAGCAGAAGCCTAACCTGACAGATAATGAAGCAGAGGCAATGAATACCTTTTATCGTAATGCACAGCAGATAATAGAAAGAAGGTGATAAATTAAACAAAAAAGATTACAATAAAATTGATTATCTTTGCCTCTAGCATAAGATATTAATCAGCTACTTAAGGATTAAAACATAAAAATAATTATTTACTAATATCAATATGGGAATAGTAGATTTTGCTTTACGAATTCTGATAGCAGCTGGCACTGGTGCTGCTGTGGGGCTCGAGCGCCAATGGAGCAATAAAAGCGCTGGTCTTCGCACCAATACATTAGTGGCTCTAGGAGCATCCATTTTTGTTATCACAGGCATGCTCACTACTCAAGATGTGGGCGATCCTTCAAGAGTAATTGGTCAGGTAGTGTCAGGTATGGGCTTTCTTGGTGCGGGTGTTATTTTTCGCCATGGCGTAAATGTACAAGGCCTCACTACCGCTGCCACTCTTTGGTGTAGTGCAGCATTGGGCACATTAGCTGGCTTAGGGTATTACGCATTTGCAATCCTTTGTGCTGCTCTAGTTATTAGTATCAATCTCTCTTTTAAGATTACCGATAGATGGCTATCACAACAAACAAAAAAGAAAGAAGTAAATAGCAAAGAGAACGACACTGAGGAGTAGTTTGTTTACTGAACCTCCATTATTAGCAAACCCTTACAAGCCTTTTGTGACTTACAATAATCACTAAGGCTTTTTTCATCTATAACCACTTTATTCTTCAAGCTTGAGGCATGAATAAAGCTCAATGTTCCATCCTTCTTTCTATATGCAAAGCCAGTGTGGGTGGTATCCAATCCTTCTATTTTGGTTGTAAATGCTATCATAGCCATGTGTGGAATTTTATCCTCATTACCAGCAATTTTAGACTTTGGCAAATAAGTAAAACCACCCCTTTTATTAATGATATCTTCTCTTGCCACAATTTTATATAGCATATCATCATCCTCTCTCAGAGCTTTGTAGGCATGCCTATGTTGAGACATGAAATTAATTGTTTTGTCTTCCAACACATTTTCATCTTGCCAAGCTATTGGCTTAAGTATTCCCCGCTCAGTATTCACAAAAACCCAATCGCTAGTATAATGTAATCGCGAATTATATCCATCCGGGGTTTCAGTAATATACCTTATTGAAAGTAGATTCTTTGCATACTCCTCATATTTAATATTACCCGAATCCACAGTATTTGCTAAAGCTATTACAGTTTCTATATAAGTCACACAATCAAACTCGCGCATATTAATTACAAGTTCTTCCTCATCATTCACATCTAGTGTGCCTGCCACATACGGTTTGTCAAGAAAAAACTCAGCAGTATATTGCAATAAGTCTGTCTTATTCTTAAAATCCATCTTTTTTACCGAGTCCACGTACTCGTTATATATCAAAAGATCAGATTCCGATATTGCTCCAACTTTTGTTTTCTCATCGATCTGTGCATATGTGGGTAAAACAACTAGCACCACACTCAATAAAATTACAATACGAGATAATAATAGTTTCATAGCCTTCGAGTTTATTGTTATTTAATCAGTATTTAAATAGCGCTTAAACAGTGTTTTAATAGTTATAAAACAGTGATTAAACAAAACTAATAAAACAGTTTTAATAATCTATGCCTCCTTTCCCTTTTAACTATAAGTTTATAGGGAATTTACTTTTTGATACGTCTAGTATATATAAAATGACTACTTTTACATCAAACAAAAAACATAAACAGAAATGAAGAATCTAAAAACACTTTGCTTACTTCTATTGACTATTTTTCTAAGTCCCAACATATTTTCCCAACTTCTACCCGATACTCCCATAAAACTAAGAATTGGCACATACAATGTAGGTCATTTTAATCAAGGCGAGCCAGGAGGATACGCAAATGATGATATTAAAAATAATATGCAAAAATGGCGCACTTGGATTGGACAGCAATCGATGGACCTATTTTTTATTAGCGAGTGGAACGGCACATTCGATCAGGGCAAA
>CAYTQG010000082.1:0-8841 GCA_964439965.1 uncultured Proteiniphilum sp. | reverse complement strand
CACAGTACATGCCACTAGGGAAGAGGCTTTGGCAGATGAGCATGAGCATTGAAAAAACTCTTGTTTTTAAAACTTATATGAGCTTGTTAGAGATTTTCTCAACAAGCTCACTTTCATACCTCAACCACTGTCATAGAAAAGCCTTTACAACTCCTATACAACTGATTTGTTTCAGCAATATCAAGCATACCTCCAGTTTTATTCCAGATATCTAAACCACGCCCAAGTATAATCTTCCAATTATTATCAATTAAGATATATCGATCATGAATATTATTGTCAAATTTAAAATTGAAATTAACACCAATAGGCGACAAGCTATCTTGCAATTCTAGTAGTCGTTCATTACTTTCATCAATAAAGTTATCATCACTACTCGTAATTACCTCTACCTCCACAGTTTCTTCAGCTTTTTTATAGCTAGCAATCAAATCTATCAGCTCCACCAAGTTACGCATCTGATATGGAAGCCTAATATATGGATCAATAACTGTAACCTGTTTAGCCCCCTCAAAATATGCTCCAAACAAGTTCTTATATGATACCCCCTTCTGATTATCAAATATCTCAATATGCTTACCCGCCAGTTTGTATTTTGTCACCTTCTTATCCTCAGCGGTTTCGTCGCTATCACTCTTTTCACTATCAATATATAAGTCCACTTCCTGTTTTCCCATATATTGAATCTCCTCAAGAGTAACCACCTCCTTTTTCTTCTTTTCACCTACCACATTATACGAAAACTCAACCTCCTCAAAAGTCTCATCCATCCTTTGCAACTGTAGTTTCACACGGCGACGACACTCAATTGCAAACTCAAACAACTCCTTTAGTTCAGCCACATTAGCCTTCTTATCTGGATAAATTATTTTACACAGCCCTGCATATGTCTTAGTTATTCCATCCTTATCGCGAGTTGTAATCGTATCCGATAGTTCAAAGTTATTCTGGAACTCATTTCCCCAATCCTCCTTACGCAACTCTCTCAGCACCTCAGCCAAATAATCTACCACAAAACCATAGCCACTGGTAAACATTTCATTGCGCAGCTTATCTACCTCCCAACCCGGCAAATAAGCATGCATCCTATCCAAAAATGCTGAGTCATAATAATCCTTTGGCAGAGCCTCAAACAGATTGGTGTGGCTAAGCATATAAGGAACATTATTGTCGGTATTGCCCACAAAAGCCATACTTGCCGATGCTCCATACACCTGTGTGCCACGGCTAAATGATTTGTTTGCCATATAGTTTTTCATAATATCTACTAGTCCTGGGTCAGTTCTTTTCGAGCGACCAGCAAATTCATCATAAGCCACCACATCCCAATACCCTACCAAGCCAATCTCTCCATTTGAGTTATTTACAAACAATTTCGCTTTCGACACTTCACCACCCGAAATCAAAATACCATGAGGCGAAAACTCACTAAACACGTGCGATTTCCCAGTACCCTTTGGTCCCAACTCAATTAAGTTATAATTATTTTCCACGAATGGAACTAGACGCGTCAGCTGTAATATCTTAGACCTTCTTGTAAACTCATCAGGATTAAGCCCCATAGTTTGCAACAACAGATCAATCCATTCATCTGTTGTAAAATTTTCTCTGAATTTTTTATATTCATCTAAATCTACATTCGAAATCTGAATAGGCTTCAACGATTCTATAATCCATGGAGTAGCGCCCCTCTCATCAGTTGGCATATAAGCCAGCGATAAAATACACCACACCCCGTCCGACAAAAGTTTTTTATTCTCTTTTACTATTCTATCCGAGATAGGCACTTTTTTCAAACCCAGGTTCGCAAAGCTAGCCTCATTCTGATCTTTTTGGTCATTTAGTCTCACACTCACCTTATCAATTATACGGTGCGCCCCCTTATCCCTTGCCTGATTCATTATATATTGAGCTTCATCACGATGCACATAGTGTTCCGTCAAGATACTCTTAACACGCTCCACTCCCTCATTTATAGTTACCTCATCATCCGAAGCACAATACTGTCCAAGCAAATACTCCAGCACATACGTAGGCACCACAGCATTACCTTTCACCAATTTGGTCAAATCTTTGCGAACTACTTTACCTGCAAAAAACTCATTTATCTTTTTGTCCAATTTTTCCATAATCAATCAAAATCACTTGTAAACGAAATATTTAGGTTATAACTAAATCGCTTATAATCCTGCCATCTATTAGTATTTTCAATCGGCATCTGTAACACTAAATCAACCATCTGATTCTTATAATCGTTTGCCGCGTCCGAAATCATATGAAACACAAAACGCTTAGCCCTCTGGTTGTGCTCGCTACCCGTAAAGTCAAATCTAAAGCTAAATACATCACTAAGCACCTTCCCATCTCTAGCCTCTATAAAAGCTTTGAGTTCGATAGGCAACACCCTTTCCGAGATAGGCTCTTTTTGCACAAACTCTATTGGCAAAGAATTAGTAGTTATTCTATTATGAGATTGAATAATATCAACATCCACAATTTTCACAGTCTCCTCTCTACCTTTCGTAATATCCAACAATGGTATTATAGTCTCCTGCAAGCTAGCACCACCATGCACAAATCTACTACCAGCTCCCTTCACCCTAAACCTATTAATACCTTTAGCTATCAACACATCAGCATCAGAGTCAATAACCAAATCTTTAGCCTTAAAATACATCGCTGCATCATCGTTTACTAGCTTTGTCCCCAACACAAACCTTCGATTTTCCTTAAATGTATCACCTTTAAATTTAGTTTCCACAAAATCACTCTCCTCCACCGCCGAGTCTTGATATATAAACCCGTGGTCGGAAGTAACCAACACACGCGATGCGTTAGCAGATGTAGCAGACACAACCATATCTCTCAATTGAGCAATTTCAAGACGAACCGCATCAAATACCTCGTTCTCAGTCATCTTATCATCACCCGCCTTGTCTATTTTATTGCTATAAATATATACTATCTCATTATCTCTAATCACCACACGTCGATCAGCACTCTTCATTTGCATAAATTCTCGTGACTGCATTGTTATAGCAGATCGTTGAGTATTATACTGCAATATTCGCTCTCTACCATCACTCCCCATTGATGGCAATCCATCAGCCAATACAGTATCACTTTCACCATCAAAGCTTAATCTATTGTGAGGCAATAATGCAGCCATCCCCAGTTGAGTATATGAAGGCAAAGCACTCATCATTATATCTAGCTTAGCATCAAATTTGCTGATGCTATTTATTTCGCTTGCGAGTTCCACACCACACTCATATCTCAAAGCATCCGAAATAATCACAACCACTTTTTGTCTTTCAAGTATTGGCGCAACCTTATCCCTAAAAAAGTTTCGTTGCATCATCACACTATCAAATCTCCATTCACTCTTTTCATTTAGCAATCGCTGATATGCGTTTCCACCTGCAAACAACCATCTATTCACATAAGCTTTCTCTACACTATCCAGCAAATGCTTAATAATATTTCTCTTCTTCGATTGATGAAAATTCTCATAAAACTTTCTATAATGATAATCTACCTTATAGTCACTTTCTTTATAAAACTTGATTGCCGTCTCTGCACTATCATACTCAAATGTTATTTTATCAACCATTTCAAGAAGTATAAAAGCATTTTCCAAAGCGCGATAAAGATGTCTATATTCCGAAAACCAAAATTTAGATTCACGAGCCTTTATTACACTATGAAATCTATCATTAGATATATCCCTATTCTGCAACCTATGCACCAGCTCATAAATAATTTTTTGATCCGTAAGCTCAAACAGTTCATCATCCACAATATCCTCAAGGTTCGCATCTTGCAGTAAATCTTCTATATTCAAAATATTAGAAATCTCGGCCGATATTTTTTGGAAAGACTCGCGCATTGTTATAGAATCTCTCCAACTAGATAAAATCAATCGTGCATCACTTGTCAAACCACTCTTCTGCGTAAGTGAAAAACTATTTTCAAACACTTCGATCACAAACTCATATATATTTTGCTCCGCACCCTCATATTTATATTTATCTTTAATCTCACTCCATATAAATCCCTTCAGGTTATAGCTCTCTAAGTTCTCATTTAGCTTATCCAAGTTAGCAAAATAACTATTGGCATAGGCCTGCACTAATGTTTGCAGATCATAGCTGTCAGTATTTAGCACCACCGATAACATTTTGTATTTCAATATTCTTTGCGAATCCGTAGCGTTAAACAATTTCATAAACTGCTGTCGCCTATCTCGTGCACCAAAGAATGCAAGATGCTCTTGAACCAAATCCTTATATATATAATCTAGCCCCATCTCTTGCAATCTCAATGCCGACTGCTCAGTATCAAACACAAAGTTAGATAGTTCAATATCCAACAACCAATTATTTTCATTATCTGGCCGTTTATAAGCAAAATAGAGTAAGAACTTCTGATCCTTCTTCTGCCTCAATATCTTATATTTCACAGCAAAGGAGTTGTTCGTTACCTCTGATTTCTCTACATCTGGCAAATCCACCTCATCATATTGCTCTCGGCTATCACCCATCTCGTCATACCAAAACACCACGCGATACTGACGAAACGCATTATTTAAATTATCATTTATCGAACTCATATTCTTTTTAAAATAGTTTTTTGCAACGAGTAGTTAGTTTTTTCCTTTATCCTAAACTTATTTCCCTTATTAAAATTAATACATTGTATTATCAACCAAACTAAGCTTTGTCTTAATCTCGTTTAAATTATTTTTTACTCATTCGTTTTAAACGAGAACCTACAGGCTGTATATCAGCCAACTACAGCAATTATCGTTTAAATCTCGTTTAAATCTCGTTTAAATCTCGTTTAAATCTCGTTTAAATCAAACTAATACCCATTTACGGCTACTACTTAGTTTAATAAGATTCTTCCGTTTCATTTTTTGCAACATATTTCTAAGCTTGTTTTCTTTCTGATTAGAATCTAACTTATCAGGGAATTTTTCCATTAACAGCTCTTTCAAATCACCACTTGCTGCTGAATTGAATTTTCTTAAATACTCCATTATCAACTCTTCATAATAGACATCGTCTAAGCCCTTCTGCTTAATATACACAGCTTTCTCTCCGGTAACCTCTGCCACTTCTGGCGAAATATGATAGTTTGGTCTTCTGCCTTCTATCAAGCCTTTGTTCTTAAGAATTTTAGCTTCTTCAAGGGAAATCTTCTTCTCTTTTGCCACTTTATCCAAATTGATAATCTCGATGATATTTAGATCGGGTATTCTTGCCAGTTTTTGCGCATAGTTGATATCTAATACTTTTCCGTAAAACTTTGCAGTCACTTTGTTATTTGACAAATCATAATCAGGAAGTGGAAAATATTTATTTCGTTGTATATTAAACATCTTTCTGATTCCGCTGCCAATTGTATCAATCATATTCAAATTTACCATTGCATGAACCAAAAAAGGATTTCTATAAATGGACTCTGGTGTCTCACTAATAACTACTTCCTCCACACTATTGGGTATAAAGCCACCTGCATTGCTGAAAGATATCCATCCATCTTCATTTTCAATTACAACTATTTTCCCGCCTAAGCTATAATCTTGATGTGCAATACAATTATGCAAAGACTCACGGATGATATAGGGATCGTATTGTTCCACCTCGTCCGGGAATAAAGTATCCGATTTTATGTATCGATACTTTAGATTTCTGATTTTAGCTCTTACTCGATCTACAGCTAAGATAAAAGGATTGTAAAAGTGTTCATAATCTTTCTCTATATTCTGTTTATCTTTCAGAATCCATGTTATACGGGCAGTTGAAGGATTGATATAATATTCAGATTCTGGTTTACCTAATAGAAGAATCGCTGTTCTGGTGATTTTTCCTTTCACAGTAATTTTTGCTTTATTCAAAAACTTTAAATTATCCCAAGTATCAATTTCACCTATAAGTTTGGGGTGTTTTAATTTGTATTGTTCTCTTGCAAAATTAATTGCATCTATATCCAAATCATCAATAGTTGCTTCATCAATAATTGCAGCACTCCAATCGCTCTTTTGTGAAATAATTTGCTGCAATTCATAATCATTTAATCCTCCTAAGCTCTCCCCATCTCTTCCATACCGATGCCCTTTCCACGAAATTGGCATACCTTGCGGTGCGGATGGAATAACAAAAACAATGACGTTACCTTTTTCAGTTTTGAAACGTTGCACATCTACAAAACTTAATTTAGGAGAAGTATGATCCGCTATTTCTTTTTTAAACTCATTTAATTGTTTATCAGAAATATCAGTTCCTACAATTTTATGTGTTTTGTCATTAATACCAAACACAATATATCCATACTCTCTTCCTCTTAAGTTAGCCTCATTACCCAAAGCCGAGAAATACTGTCCCAGCTTATCTTTAGAAAAGGACTGTTTAGCCTCTTTGAATTCCAAAACCTCAGTCTCAGTATCCGATTCTATTAGTATATCTAAATTAATCATCATTATAATATCTATTTAGTTAGCTGATAACATTATTCTCTTATATAAAATCGCAAACATCATTTGATTGCAAGTTCCTCACCATCCACCATCCACTATCCACTAAAAAACCACCCAGTCAAATCCCTTCACTTTTTTCCTTGCAGCAGCATCATTCAGCCCAGCCACTCTTTTCAGCACATCTTCAAATCTATTGTAATTAACCAACACACCATCATCCAAGTCGATACTGATGCGCTCGGTGGCTAAAGGATAAAGCACCTCTCTATCATACTTACGGAGCTCATCGATTACTTTCTCAATTTTCACAATCTCTTTCTCAGCAGCTGTTTTTTCACGAGCCGTACCCTCTACAGCCACATGATTAAGATGTTCAATACGATTTTCCAGCTTTTCGATATATGGGCGCAAATAACCGTTCAACACATCACTTATCGTGTTTTCAGTATATCGATGCATATATATCAATGCTTGGAAGGCACCCGATGGCGATGATATCATCCAATAAATGGGGCGTTTTTTATATCTACTCACATGATCGGTATAAAAATCTCGATAGAAATAGTTTCGCAATGTTTTGCCCAATCTTTTCTCTATATACGCAATGTTTTGCTGCACATTTTCGTCGCCCCACACTGTGCGTATAAAATCTATAAATTGTGCAACAATATCGTCTGCAAACCATTCGTTATCCAACACGGGGATAATATTATCCTTATCCGGCACAAAGCTTAGCTCATCTTGCTGTTTCTCCACCTTATCCAAAAAGTGAGAAAGCCCCTCACCCTGATTGGCCAAAATCAATCCCTCTTTATCCAACGAATACCTGCCAAACATACATCCCACCGCATAAGAGATAAACTGCTGAACCAATTCTCTTTCATCAAAAGGTAATTCAGGGTATGATGATTTGTTTTGTAAAATCCACTCATTTCTGTTAAGCTGCCAGTTGGATGAATAGTTGTCAGACAACTGTTTCAATTCTTTTTGAACCAATTCATCTTTCAAAATTGTAATTTCATCTAAGGGCACATCCGGTGTTAGCTCTTCCTGCAAGCCGTAAATTTCAATAAACTGTGCATTCAGCTCTTCTTCGTTTTGATGCAAATCAAAGAATTTTCTACTCCAATAGGCTTTGTACAGTTCTATCGCTTCTTCTGTATCCTGTCCGTTTAATCGAATCAATTCATTTTGAAGAAAATCCCAAGAGGTTTCACGAGAATCCCATTCTTCACGGGAGATGGAGATGTTATTCATACAAACTCTCTCATTTAAATATTTATAAATAAAAGGCTGATTGAGTATATCAGAAACCTCAAAATTCAAAGTTGGACTCAAAATTTTAAAGTAATAATCTGAAACTTTTGAATTATAATAACCCAATAAATATAAATTTATATTTTTATCTTTATCTTTAGAGAAAATAGCATCACCTCCTCCCCCAAAAACACCATCCTCGAGACTCCTAACCGAGAATTTAAATCCTGTCAAAGCAGAATAAGTGATACCTTTTTTAAAATAATACTGTGTATTCTGAGGTCTTGATCTTTGTTTACCTCTATTATCTCTAAATTCTTTGATTAAATATCCATCATTTTCCCAAAAAACAACATATTCTTTATTACCACTCCATCTTCTGAAGCTACCCCCCTTGAAGTACTTATACCATTTACAAAAATCTCCAGATTTTCTGCCAAAATTATTATTTTGAATTTCGAACCAATAACGCATAAACCTCTCAACGCTTCCAGTTGATAGACCTTTTTTAGCAAAAACACTTTTATTCATTTTGGGTAATAAGAAGTTACTTAATGCATCTTTTCCTAGCCAATATCCAATTGGATTCCCCGGTATTTTCTCAAACTCTTTTTGATTTTTGGTGTAAAACCATCCGCAATCGGGATTTTGTATGGCTTCTAAGATTTTAGTCCGTTTTTCTTCGGAAGTATTGTAATCTACCAATCGAATATATGCACCTTGTAATTTAGGCTTTTTATTGATAAAAGTAAAGGCTGCATTTTGTACAACTTCCCCACCAATTTCAGGAAAAGTTCTTGGCCCTAAATGTAATAAGGTATCAAATAATGCCTTATCTATTAGCTTTTCCCTTAGTTTTTCGTAACTACTCAAAAACATCCAAGAATGTTGGTTTATCATTCCCAATAACCCATTATCCTTTAGACTTGACAAACCGCTCTCCATAAAACAAGCCATCAAATCAGCCTTGCTATCGGGATAGTTCTTTTTCAGAAAGTCAGACAACTCTTTGTTCATATTTCCACCGCCCATATAGGGTGGATTATCTACCACGCAGTGATATTTGATACTTAAATGATGAAGCTGTGCTACAGCTACAAAAA
>CAYTQG010000081.1:0-8841 GCA_964439965.1 uncultured Proteiniphilum sp. | reverse complement strand
ATCGATGGACCTATTTTTTATTAGCGAGTGGAACGGCACATTCGATCAGGGCAAAACACTCAATGCAGCCGATGAACTTTTGAAGCCTTATTACAAAAACATTTGTTTTGGCGAAGAGTTTACATGGATACATAATGGCATTGCTACTAATTATCATATCGAAAATGTTCGTCAGGTAGATTTAACCCATAAGGAATACTATGCTATTTTAGCTGATATGCATATAGAAGACAAAATAATTACGCTAATATCTGTCCATGTCCCTTGGCAAGAGTGTTGTCACGAGTCGTCTCTTGATATGCTTATAGAAGAGATGAAAAAATACGAATATGTAATATGTGCTGGGGATATAAACGCATCAAATGACAATCAGCTGCGATTTGTTGACAATGGGTTCAACATGGCTAATGGTGGTAGCGAAGGTTGGTTTTGCACTTGGGCCAAAGATTGTGAAAAAGAAGACACATCAAATGCCCATCTTGACAATATAATTACAAGTAAGAATATTAAAATAATGAACGTATCAGCACCACACAACGATTTGTCTGATCGTGATCATTGGCCTCTTCTTGCTGATATCGTTATTCTATAAATATATAGGGGTTTAGCTTGAAATCTAAACCCCTATATTCATTAAACCATCAATTAATTTGCTATCAACTATAACCAGGATTTTGTTTCAATTTACTGTTCGTATCAATTGCGGTTTGTGGTATTGGGAAAATATTTAAGTGTTCTTTACCTGCAGTACTTGGTTTCAAGTATCTAGCATCTTGAAATGTTCCAAATCTAATATTGTCCTGTCTTGAGAAACACTCCCAAGCAAACTCCAGTTTACGCTCAAGAGCAATTTTTTCTAAATCAACCGAGGCGTAATCTTGATCAGTATTACCAAATCCTCTTCTTCTTATAATGTTTACAAGCTCAGTAGCTTCAGCGTTATCTTTGCCCAACCTAACCAAAGCCTCTGCCTTCATAAGATATACATCTGCAAGTCTAAAAATATGAAAATCATTCTCCAATGCACCTAAAGTACCACGATCTATAGGCCACTTGAAGCATCTAAATCCATCCTCCTGATTAACCTGACCCCAAGCAGATCCTTCGTATTGTGAACCGGGTATTTGAGTTACTTCCAAAGTGTGAATCAACAATCTATCGTGTGCAGTAAGCATAACTTCTCCACTTGAGGGGTCAATCATTTCTCCCATCAAGAAAGAACCTTCTCTTCTATGATCATTCACATCAAATAGAGCTGAATATTGAGACAATGCACATATTCCATTCCAAGCACTCCATGTTCCACCCAAAGCTATATTATCTTTATAATGCAATGTTCTTAGATGCAAAGTATTTTCGTTGCTAGTATCCTCTGCACTATAACAAACTGCAAAGATGGCTTCCATCGAAACCTCATTATTCTTTTGAAAGTTAGTAATCCATGCCGGCTCAATTATATAATCAAGGCCCATCACCACATCACAAGCATCCACAACGTCCTGCCATTTATTTGTATCCACTCCCCAAGCTTCAGCATTTAAATACATCTTTGCAAGTAGTGTGTATGCAGAACCTTTTGTAAACTTTCCATAGCTAGAAATAGATACATCGGAACGAAGAATATCTTTTATTTCATTTAATTCTTTAATAATATAATCATAAACAGTCTTGCGAGACTCCGTTTCGGGCAAACTAGTATCACTAAAGTCAACCGAAAGAGGAATATTTCCATAAGCATCTAGCAATGCATACAACCAAAATGCTCTTACACCTCTAATTTCAGCTAATGCTACCGCTTTATCTTCATCTGATAAAGAAGAGGAATTAATAGTCTCGTAAATCAAATTGCAAGATGCAATAGACGTTGAAGCTGCATTCCAGCAATCTCTAATAGTATTTGTATTGGGTGTCCAAGTATGCATGTGCAAATCTCTGTATGCACCACCGTCAAACCAGTCACCACCCAGTCTAGTTGGGTTAAGGGCCATATCACCAGTACACTCGCTTAAATATAACCAGTTGTTCGAAAAATATTTTTTCAGTGTATTATATGCGGGACCTATAATAGAATTAATCTCTGCATCTGTCTTCCCAAATCCATCAGCTGTAATCTTATCGTAAACTTTTTCGTCCAAGTTTAAGCATGAGGAAAAAGAAATTATTAAAAATGCCGTAGCAATTATATGTATTATTGATTTCTGTTTCATAATTAAAACTCTTTTAAAATATTAAAATGATAAATTCACACCAAAAGTAAATGTCTTAGCCTTTGGATAAAACTCTCTTCTTTCTATTCCTGGATATAATCCATCTAAGTCAACCTCAGGGTCTAATCCTTTATATTTAGTTAGTACTAATAAATTTTGACCAGCCAAGTAAATCCTTGCATTATTAAACACCGAATGATTTGGTAACTTAAAAGTATATCCAAGCGACATATTATCTAATCTCACAAACGATGCATCCTCAATATAGTATGAGCATATTTGTGAGCTTTGTCCCTTAAGTTCATATAATAGTGGGTCGTTGATAGCATTCGTTCCCAACAAATATGTATTATTAGCATAAGCTGCACGAGGACCATTGAAAACATGATTACCAATACTTCCTCTAAAGAAAATAGACAAATCAAACTGTTTGTAGGTAAAAGAGTTATTCCATCCAAACAATACATCTGGCAGAGCAGAACCAACATACTTTCTGTCTGTATTGTCTATAATGCCGTCATCATTAACGTCAGTAAAAATATATTTTCCATCCTCACTAATTCCTGTACACTCAAGCATAAAAAACTGACCAATAGGCCTACCCTCTTCCACTACGTGAGATGTTACACCTGATCCTCCTCTAATCCAAGGATCACCAACATATACACGTTCAGTTTCAAATATTTCGTCCGATAAGCTTGTTAGTACGTTCTTGTTATATGAGCCATTAATAGATGTGGTCCACGAGAAATCTTTTTGTTTAAAAATATCCACATTCACAAGTAGCTCAAACCCTGTGTTTTTCATATCACCCACGTTAGCCATCATTCTATCATATACATATGGAGGCGTTGGTACTTGATAATTGTACAACATATCATATGTTCTCTTATCATACCACTCCAAAGTACCATTCACTCTACCTTTCATGAAAGAATAATCAACACCCACATTAGCAGTTGCAGTCGATTCCCATCTCAAATCAGGATTTGGGTTCTGATTAATTGCGTATCCTGCTTTCCATTCTCCACTATCATAGTATAGCCCTGAAGGACCGTACAACTCAAGAGAATTGTATGGGTCTAGTCCTGTTTGATTACCAGTCACTCCATACCCTGCTCTCAGTTTCAAACCATCAATCCAATTAAGATCTTTCATAAATGGCTCATTAGAGATATCCCATGCAGCTGAAACGGATGGAAACAATCCCCATTTATGATTCTCGCCAAACTTCGATGATCCATCTCTACGAATCATTGCAGTAATCATATATTTATCGTCATATCCATAAAATGCACGAGCAAACATAGATATTAGTGTATAATTATTTTTACCAGACTCCACATCACCAGTCTTAAGTCCTGTACCAGCCTGAATAGCATTATATGACAAATCGTTTGATAAAAACTTTCTGTTTTGAGCCATAAAATATTCATATGTGTTTGTCTCCCACGAGTATCCAAGCAAACCAGTAACCTTATGCTTACCATCCACTCCAAATGTCTCGTCATAGTCAAGTGTCCATTCCATTAGTTCTCTATCCCACAAGCTATTTCGCTTTTGAGCAAAACCCGAATCAGACATACCACTTGGTGTTTCTGAGTTCAAAAACTGTTTGTATGTTAAGCTAAATCTACTCTTATAAAGATTTGCCTTAATTCTCAAGTTCTCCAAAATGCTATACTGTGCATCACCATTTCCATAAAAATAGAGCATGCTATTTCCACGAGTATTCAGTTTCATATTTTGTACTGGGTTACCTTGGTCAAATTCGCCATTTACTTTAGTAAACCAACTACCATCGTCGTTATAAACTGGATATACTGGAATCATATTATATGCAAGCACATAGTTACGCCCATCAGGAAAGTCTTGCTCTGTAGATGTAACTGAGCTAGTAAGTCCCAGTTTTAACTTATCATTAAGTGCTCTTTGTTCTGCCTGTAGCCTAAAGTTATGTCTCTTTTGCGAGTTATCGGCCATAACACCCACTCTATCTTGAAAAGTGTATGAAGCTCTGTAATTGCTAGTTGACGTACTACCCGAAAGAGATAAACTATGATTATGCGAAACACCTATTCTGGTCAACTCATCAAACCAGTCTGTATCTGCTCCGTATCTATCATATACACTTGTATCAAGATTAGCATAATTAGCATATTCTCGCCATTGATCTGCATTTAATAAATTAGGTTTGTTTGAAATCTTATCAAACGATACATAGCCGTCATAATTAACTTTAGTGGTTCCACCTTTACCTCTCTTAGTGGTAATTAAAACTACACCACCTGCCGCTCTTGAACCATAAATAGCTGCAGAAGTAGCATCTTTCAATACTGATATCGATTCTATATCGGCTGGCGAAATAGTACCCAAATCACCACCTGGCACTCCATCAATAACAACTAATGGGCCAGTATCTTTTTGTAGAGTAGTTGTACCACGCAGCCTCATATTCGATGTTGAAGTTACATCACCTGAGCCTGAGTTAATCATCAAACCTGCCACTTTTCCTTGCAACAAGTCTGTTGCATCTTTTGTCAACCCCTTATTAAAGTCTTTTTCTGAAACATTAGCCACCGATCCTGTAATCTCTCTTCTGGTTTGTGTTCCATAGCCCACTACCACCACCTCATCTAAGCTAGTTGCATCCTCAACCATCACTATTTTCAAGGTTGATCTATCTCCTACAACTACTTGTTGGTTATCAAAACCAATGTAAGAGAAAACTAACTCAGATCTAGAAGAAGATACAGTTATCGAAAAATTACCGTCAAAATCAGTAACAGTACCATTAGTAGTTCCCACTTCAATCACGTTAACACCAATTAGTGGATCGCCCGATTCATCAGTAACATTACCTTTTACTGTTTTATTTTGTGAAAATATCCACAACGATACAAAAAGAGATAAGAGAGTAAGCATTCCCCTCAAACTCATGGTCCTTTTTTTCTGTGCTACATACTCCATAACATCAAGATTAATAATTAATTTAAAAGTATTTTATTATTTTAGAATTCAAGATTTAAAAATCGATAGTCATATTTATAAATATAAAACTCAACTTCTCATAAGCGCATTGTATTTTAATTGTTATTCATTTCTGAATACAAGCTTGTTGCATTCATTGTGTTTCGAAATAATATAAGTGATATTGGTTCTCCAAATTGTCATATTTAAATAGATGATTCACAAAAATAGACATTATTTTTAACATTGAAAACATTTATGGACAAATTTCACAAATAAGCGGTGCAAATGTTTATAAAAACAAACCTGAAACAATTATTTTTCATTTAAGGCATAAGACATACTCATAAAAAGATATCAAACTCGGATAAGAAATTTTATTGAGTAAACAAATTGGGGTTCAGACTCGCGCCCAAACCCCAATAATTTAATTTATATGTAAATCAAGATCAACTATAAGCAGGATTTTGTTTCAATTTACTTAACCCTCCACTTCCACTTCTTCTTTGTATTTTGTTACATATTCATCGTTGTCGTCTTCATTATCGTTGTACAATATCGTCTCCAGCTCAACGGCAGATCTTGTACCCTCCGCCTCTAGTATCACTACATAAAATTGATTAGTGATAAGCTCAATGAAGTAATCGAGCATCTTGTGTTCTTCATCAATATCTTTAAATAGATTGTATGTCTCCACAAGCTTCTTTAGTCTAAATAATCCAGTGCCCACTTCCACCTCTACCTTCACATCTATATCTTTATGGTTGATATATTGCAGTATTTCGAGTGCCTTCATACCATCTTTCGATTCCACAAAGCCCTTTCTCATACTTTCAGGCATATTAATTATTGATGAGAAGTCTTTATTCTCTCTGAACTCAATGATTCGTGCCAATCCTTCGAGCTTTTCCATAAAATAATACGACTTAGAGTGTCTAATAATTCCTGAAAGAGAAACCATGAAGTAGTAATACATAATTATTTCCCGTTCATCGGTCAAGAAATGAAGTTTTTGCTCCAAAGCATACACTATTTGAAGTGTCAAACTATTTAATATGCCATTATTTTTATAAAGATGCTCCATTTCGTGTACAGGTTTGCTGCTAGTAAAGTCATCTTCAATCAACACATCTGTATCAATCAAATATTGTCGCCAAAGCATATTGGTATCCATAAAAAACTCATAGTCGGTGGGAGTCACACTGCTCACTGTAAAATTACCTTCGGCAGAGTTGTATCCATCTACTTCCACTTCAAACACATCACCCACACTACTACGAACCTTATAAAACACAATTGGCAAACCTGTTTCGGTAAGTGCAAAGTTGGTGTTCTTATATCTTTCCATCACAATAGCATAAGTGTTTCGAGGTCGCTCCAATAGTTTTTCCAATGCCTCCTTAGATATATTATCGCACTCCACCTCAAAGTTTCCGTCATCTTTTTCTCTCACAAATCTAAAATTGATATAATCTCCAAGATTAGTATAACTAGAAATGGGATTTCTAAACTTAGTTCGGTTGATGCTAAGGGTATGCAACAACAAAGTGACCTCTCTGTTATCAATAGGCAGGGTCAAAAAGCAATAAGTATCTTTATCACCATAAAGCGTTATCTTGCCCTTATATAGTTTATCAAAGTCGATATATTTTGCTTCAATTTGAGCTCTTGATCGCTTAAACTTGATGAGTGAGATAGCCTTTTGTGCCATTTCTGATGGTGACATACTCATCGACAAAGCACCCAAATTGAAATCGGATTTAATAATAAGGCCCATATTGGGCAACTCGGCTATATTAAATGTTAGATTAGAGTACTTTCCTTTGTATAGGTTGAATGGAATATAACTCATCTTGCCTGCCACATTTTCAATCAACCCTGAAGGAATATAATAAGTAGGGGTCAATCGTACTTTTGAAACTCCTCTCGTCAAATCCTCAAAGCTAAGGCTCATTATGTTTTTAAAACCAAACACCTCTTCCGATATGTAGGATTGGCTAGTAACGTAAGCAATAGATAAGTCCAAATAACGCTCTTCTTCGTAGTAAGCACTCAAAAATCTGAGCAACATGGCCGAAGTTATTACAGCTCGCTCAGGCTTATCGTTAAGCTGATTTAGAATATTAAGCAAATGCTGATTCAAGATAAGCAGTTCAAGAGTCTCCTTATCATCATTTATCAGTAGGTTCGAATCATAATTGGGCATTTTATTTCTGATTCGCTTTATCTTAGATTCTACTGCCACTATGTAGGGCACAAAATCTTCATCTTCGAAAAAACCATTCTTAAAGAATAGCAAGATAGAGTAATAAATCTCTTTATCATCGATGCTACCAATAAAGTATTGCGACAGTCGCAACAATTCTTTTAGCACCCCTTTATTGTCGCGACTCAAGTAGGGCGAAGTTTGCAATCGCTCCTGTATTTTATTCAAAAACGTTATATCCTGATTGTTCAAAATCATATCAATGGCACGCAGGGTAAATGAATATCTCTCTATCTTAAACTCGGCTTTTTGTATAATAACTCCCACATTGGCACTATAGAAGTTTGTAAGATAATCCGACCCTTCTAAAATCCATCTCTCTATCTTAATATACTTATCGATAAGAGTTTTGGCAAGTTCGAAGTTTTTGTTCTCAAGACTCTCAAATATTTTGTAGTCGATGTGAGACAGATAGGTAAACACCCAAAGGTTTTCACCATCTTGATATTGATCTAAATATGAATGTCGAGGCTTTACCGCCACATCAGTATCGGTATTTAGCATCTCTTCGCTAAAAAAAAGTTCCTCTTCGCGCCCATGATATCCTGTATAAGAAAACAAATCTTCAACCCGATATTTTTTATCATCAATTTCGGCAATGTCACACACCAATCTAAGCGATCCATTTTTCGAAAAATAGCGTACATACAGTTCTACCCTATCCTTCACCTCAAGTGTATCGTATTCAGGATTATAGGTTGGGTCGCTTTCAGGATAATAATAATGATACAATCCATACTGATCCACAATACACCACGATGATACCCCAAGTTCTTCATCTACCAAATGCTCCATTAGTGTAAACTCGTACTTGTTGCCCAACTCATACAGCTTCGATATTGCATACTCTTTAGTGATATTGAGCGTAGGATTTCCATTTTCGAAAAATGCCAGCACAAAAGGCATCTCCTCGTCAAGCTCAGTTTCGTTGAGGCTTGTTGGCAAATTAGTTGTTAGGCGGCGTCCCTCGTGTTCTAAAATGGCAAAGCGGGTTCCATTGCGATTAAAGTATTGTCGCACCACCTTAATCATATATACCTTATCCTCTTCAAAGTCAAAATCCTCAATAGGCGTAAATGGAGGAGGACCATCCTGTGGGCGTTTAAAAAAGACTTTATTTTCGTCGAGCACCAGTTTTTCAACCTCGAGATCTATTTTGGTGCTCCCACTTTTTACAAAATCCGTAGGAACCACAAATTCAAAGTATTTACTATTTGACACCAATGCAATTGCATGATCTGATTTTCGCACCTCAAAAGTATAGGTTCTACCTTCTTCATATAAGTTAAGCACACTATAATCAAACACCGACTTAGTTACATCATAATTATCTTTTTTATTATGGAATAAATAAAATACGTCTCCCACTTTGTGGTCATCAAATGCAAAGCAGAGTTG
>CAYTQG010000080.1:0-9150 GCA_964439965.1 uncultured Proteiniphilum sp. | reverse complement strand
TTGTCAAGCTCCTCAAGTACTACAAATGGTATATAAATATCATTCTCTTCGAAATGATGTAAAAAGCTATAGTCATGCAAAATGACGTTTGTGTCGATTATGAAGTTCTTTTTAGTTGGCATAATTTTGATTTTTTTAAATGGTTAATAGTTTTACTTTTATAATAAACGTATCAGGTGTTGTTTTTGTTGAGCTTTAATTCCGCTTTAGTAAATCACATCCTTACAGTTATTGGATCGAAAGATGAAAAAACAAATAGAGTATTTTGTGTTCAAATACTATTCAATAGACATTCAATTGAGATTCGATGGCATAATCCCATCGTGGATGGGCTATATAATCAAATGTCCTATATGACATGAGATTTCTCGCTTTTGCCTGTCTCAATGCTTGAGCCAGGCTCTTCTCGAAATGACGGGTGCTTAATGATTGTAAGGGTTGAGTAGTGGTGAGGCGGTATTGCCGCCTCACTACTACTCAACCACCCCCACAACACCAATGACGCCTGTCATTGGTACGTAAGGAGAAATCTCATGAGTTGTGATTCAATTATATAATGTGTATCGTCCTGAAATTTGTTTATTCCACCTCTTTCTAACCCTCACCCATCTCCTTTGATCTATCCTTTGCGGCATCAAGCACCCCCTCAAAGTGTTTGCCTATTTCATGAAACCTGAAATAGTCCAACCCCGCTTGAGTGGTGCCACCTTTGCTGGTAATGTTTTTGATAAGCTCTTCGATGCTGAATTGTTGTTGGTTTTGTGCAAAGTATATTGTTGTGCCTTGCGTAAGCTCAAGCAACAATTCATCGAGTAGGGGACCAGGTAAGTCGAACTCCTTCATCTTATCCTTAAATGTTTGGATAAATGATAAAATAAAAGCAGGCCCACTGCCAAACACAGATGTGAAAAGATCAAATCCTTGCTCATCTAATTTCACTGCTTTACCAAGCTTAGATAGTGTGTTGAAAATCTTTTCGGTATCATCATTTTGTGGCTGATTGGTGGCAAAAGCTGTAACCGACTTCTGATATGCAATTGCTAAGTTGGGCATCACTCGCACAATGGGTTGTTTATCGCCCAAATATTTCTCAATAAACTCAATCTTCTTTCCGGCAACGGGCGAGACAAATACTTTGTTTTTAAGATTTAGTGGCTGCAGTTGCTCCAGCACGCCTTGTAAATCTTGTGGCTTTATTGTAAGCCATACCACATCAGCAAAGTCCACTAATTGTTCCATATTATCTATATACTCAGCGTCTCCATTCTTTTTCTCTCGAGCATAGTATGCAAAGTTTATATTATTTTCTTTTTTAAGACCTTTGTATATAGCCTTAGCAAGATTGCCAAAGCCAATAAAACCATGATTCATAAGTCTATTACTGTTTTTAAATGTTATTCATTTTTTAAATCTTGAAAAGAGAATTTCGCTCTTCATCGAATTTAAAATATAGTTGTTGTGGCTACCGTTTACTATCCACATTTCAATATCGTGTTTCATACATATCTCTGCCGCATTTAGTTTTGAAGTCATTCCACCTGTTCCAAGATTGGACTCTTTCTCTTCTGCGCAACCTCTCACCTCGTTCAAATCTGAGATATACTCAATCAGCTGTGCATCACTGTTGATATGTGGGTTTGCAGTATATATTCCATCAATATCCGAAACCAAAACTAACAAATCAGCGTCTGTGATTGCCGCCACTAAGGCAGACAACTTATCATTATCTCCTAGCACAATCTCTTCTATTGAAACGGTATCATTCTCATTTACGATAGGAATGTAATCTACCTCCCAGAGCTTATTGATAGTATTACGAGTGTTTTCGTTAGCTGTTGGATTTTCAAAATCACGATATGTAAGCAATATCTGAGCTACATTTAGCCCAAATGTTGCAAATATGTTGTCATATAGCTCCATCAATTTTGTTTGACCAATAGCAGCAAGTGCCTGTTTTGATTCCACTTGCTTGTTGAAGCCATTAATTTCTACAAACTGCCGTGCCGTGGCAATAGCCCCCGACGACACAATCACGATATCATACTCTTCCTTTAGCACCACTATTTGACGAGCCAAGCTCTCAATTACGGCAAATGATATTCTATTAGTACCAGCAGTAAGCGTTGAGGTACCTATTTTGATAATTAATTTTTTCTTCATCTCTGTTGCTCATTATGCATTGTTGCAAGAAGTAGATGCTGATGGTTGCTGATCTCTTACATGACCCTCACCATATACAAACCATTTGTTGGTAACCAACTCCTGCGCTCCAAGGGGACCTCTAAAATGTATCTTCTGAGTGCTTATAGCAATTTCGGCACCTACGCCAAACTGTCCACCGTCTGTAAATCTACTTGATGCATTGTGATACACTGCTGCACAATCCACTTCGAGCATAAACTTATCAGCCTTTTCTTTATTGTTGGTAGCAATAACTGCCGAGTGACCACCAGAGTATTTATTAATAGTTTCGATTGCTTGATCAATGTTTTCAACAATCGAAAAAAACATTTTTGGAGCCAAAAACTCTTCATACATTACCTCTTGGTTATCATCTGCAACTATGTTTTTGTTGATAGTTGATGTTTCACTATCTGAATAAACTTCAACTCCGCAGTTATTTAATGCATCAACAAATGTTTCGACCACATTACTTAAATCAGCTATGTTTTTATTTATAAGAACTTTATCAATAGCATTGCATACACTGATACGCTGCTTGCCATTTATTATAAGTTGAGCTGCCAAATCTACACTGCATTCATCATCTACATAGATAAAATTATTGCCGCGACCACTTATAATTACAGGTACGGAGCTGTTGTTAACAACAAACTCTATCAGAGCTTCGCCACCTCGAGGGATTATCAGATCTATATTTCTATTGTTGTTCTTAATTAAATCTTGTGTTTCTTGCCTTGAAATATCTAAATATTGCACAAATCGAGTGTCGAAACCGTTTTGATGCAATGCCTCATGCCAAAGCTTGGTGAGGCAAAGATTGGTGTTGAGAGACTCGCGACCCCCTTTTAGTAAAATCTTATTGCCAGCCTTAAATGCAGTAGCAGCCGCCTCCACAGTAACATCAGGGCGCGATTCATAAATAATAAGAATGGTTCCAAACGGGACAGTTTTGTTGACAATATGTAATCCATCGGGTCGAATGTAATCATAAAGAACTCTTCCCTCAGGGTCAGATTGTAATGCCACATCATGAAGCGATTTAATCATTCCTTCAATTTTAGCATTGTCAACTTTTAGTCTGTCTTTCATCGAAATGTCTTCATCACTAACAGAACTGAGATCTATTGCATTGTTTTTGATAATATCCTCTCTACTCTTCTCAATAAGTTTAGCTAATGACAAAAGAACATCATTTTTTGAATTTGTAGCCATCTTTTATATTAATTTGAAGTTTGAAAGATTGCAAAGATAGCATTTTGTTTGAAAAAGAGGCTTTATTGTGACATTTTTAATATAAATGGGTTGAAGTGCTTACTCATCTAGTTTGTTCATCGATTTGGCAACTAGTACAGATACCATCGAGTCGCCAGTCAGGTTAACCACTGTTCTACACATATCCAGCGGACGATCAATAGCAAAGATAAGAGCAAGCCCAATAGCTAGTTTGTCTGCCGGAATACCTATCGACTCTAGCACAATTACAAGCATAACCATGCCAGCGCCGGGCACAGCTGCTGAGCCGATAGATGCTAAAAGGGCAGTAAGCACAATGGTGAGTTGGTCCATAAAATCTAACGGGATATGCAATGCCTGAGCTATAAACACTGCTGCCACAGCCTGATAGAAGCTTGTGCCATCCATATTGACGGTAGCCCCAACGGGGAGCACAAAGCTCGAAATCTCATTGTCAACCTTCAGATTATCGTTTACGCACTCCATCGTAACTGGCAGTGTGGCGGCACTTGAGCTAGTGGAGAAGCCAAGCAACTGAGCAGGCATTATACCTCGCAAAAACCATATGGGGCTCTTTTTTGCATAGACTGATACTGCCAAGACATAGATAAATATCATTATTGTCAGACCAAGTAGCACGGTGAGGCCGTATATAAGTAACTTTTTTAATATTTCGGTATTGCCCGTGTTTACCACTATTTGAGATAATAGTGCAAATACGGCAAATGGTGCCATCCTCATTATTATATCCACCATTTTTAGAACTACTGCGTTTAGTGAACTAATCAGCCTCGAAGCCGGAGCAGCCTCGTTGGGATTGATGAGGAGAAGACTAATACCAAATAAGATTGAGAAAAAGATTACCTGAAGCATCAACGAGTTGTTACTCATTGCCAAAAAGATATTATCGGGCACAATATCCACCAAAAAGCTCAAGGGCCCTTCTGTAGCTTGTCTTCCCGCTTCAGATATATTAGAGGTAATGGCATCGTCATGTGCATATGCTTGAGTGAGCTGTTCTATGGTTTCATCTGAAACCCCTTTGCCGGGCTTTATAATATTTACCAGCACTAGCCCCACCGAAATGGCTATTACTGTGGTTGAGATATACAAAATGATGGTGCGAACTCCAATATTTTTAAATTTAGATATATCCTGTAAGTCGGCAATACCCTTTACCAATGAAGCAAATATTAGTGGTATGGCAATGAGTTTTAAAAGTCGAATAAATATTGTGCCAAAAGGCGCTATCCAATCGCCAATAAATGTTTTTCCGAATGGTAGGAGAGTCATTACAAAACCAAACAAAAGGCCTAACGCCATTCCTATCACAATTTGCCAATGGAGGGGTATTCTTTTTAAATTCATTTGGATCGATTTTCGGTGCTGTCTATTACTTAGTTGATTATTAATTGTTTTTGCTATTTACTTTTCAATATCTCTATTAAAACATTTGCATTTGCATGCTCTGTATCTTTAGCTGAGTAGAGTAGTGTGACGGTTTTGTGCTCTTTCTCCAATTCTTTTATTTGATCAATCAATTCGCTTTTCGATTTCAGTTCATCTTTATATCGCTTTTCAAACTCACTCCACTTGTCCACATCGTGGTCATACCATTTTCGCAATTCGGTAGATGGAGCAATATCTTTGAGCCACAAGTCTATGTGAGCCTTCTCTTTAGAAAGCCCACGCGGCCACAAGCGATCAATTAGTATTCTATACCCATCATCGTCGCTTGCAACATCATATGTGCGTTTGCTTTTAATCATTTGTTTATTCTTTCCTATTTATGTATTGCAGTTGTAACAATAAAAGGCTGCACTCTGTTTAATGAAATGGTCTGTTTATGATATATGTGTTTAATTACCAACCTTGAATGCCAATCTCATTAGATCTTGTTCTGAGCTTGAAATACCATATTTACTTGCTACTGTTCTCCAGTTTGAAACAATACTTTTTGTGTTATCAATTATTGCAACTGCATCGTTATCGGAAAGCCTGAAATATGAAGCAACACTTAGAGCAAGGTCAAAGTCTAAAGAGTTGTCATCTTCCGAAATATTCAGTTTTAATCCCATACCATATTGATTTGGATTAAGGTCATATGCAGGAGATAATACCCAACCGTTTTTAGTTAGAAGAAATCCATGATTTCTCAAATGGTCGTCAGTATTACTGATTGCAATAGAGAACACTATACGTTTAAATAACTCTTGTAAATCATCTTTTACTCTTGAGCCATACTGAATAATAAACTCAGCCAATTCAAGATAGCTTACACCATCAGCGGCATCTACACCATCATTATATCCTAACAAGGTCATTGCTGATGAAAAATGGAGTCTCCCACCGTTACTTGTTCTATCAAATCGCTTTGTTAAAAATGTATGGTGCTTGCTATTAAACTGCTTTATTAAAGACTCTGCTATGTTAATCCCTGATTGATTAGCAAGATCATTCGCTACCATTTCCCAAGCTCCGATATTAATCAAATCATCTTTGCTTGGAAACTTAGCTATCCAAAGTGCATTAGATAAATCTCTTATACTTGCCTTTGGACGTGCACCACCTAAAGAAGAGCCTGGTGCCATTAGAATATTAATCCATTTTAATAGTTCTGGATTATCCTGATCCAAGCTCTTTTCTAATTCAAGACTTGCATATTCCAAATCTCTAATTGATGTCCATGGGGGTGCTGAAAAGTCTGCGTTGTTATCCAAGAAATCCCCTTCTGGATCTAATTTAAATCTTAAGGCTCCCATACGGTGAAGGTCAAAAACACCTAACAAGAAATCAGATTCGCGCAAAATATGCATTGTCCTCTTTTCTATTTTTGCTAAAATAGATTCTCTCCTCTTCATTAATAATCGTCCCCATCTGTCGGGTGATGAGTCTAAGAATAATCCAAAATTGGTCTTGTCATTACTCAAATATTGGATGCCTGAATAAAAGCCAATATCTGGATCTAAATTATATAAATAATCTGATTGAAGCCACTCATCTGTGTATTCAAAAGAGAAAACTTCTTTCCCTCTCAATACATCCACAAATAGGTATCCCAAAAGGATTGGTCTGCCCAATTCTTCCCAATCGGCATATACGAAGATCTTCTTATATACCATCTTTCCTATTTTTTAGGTGCTCTTTGGCCAGTACGTAAGCCAATATCCTGAAGCTTGCGACCCAACTCATCATCTTTGGCTACAGATAGTAGGTCCTTTTCGAGACCCAACACGTGTAGTACTAATGTATATGTACCAAGCGAAGTGCCAGGTGAACCATTCTCCACCTGCCACAACGTTGATCTTGATATGCCCGCACGCTCTGCTACTTGTTCCGCAGTAAGTTTCCTTCTTAGCCGAGCCAGTTTAATGTTCTCGCCCATTTCCTTAAGGATAGACGTAAGCCTTGGCAAAAGAACTGTTCTTTCTCGTTTCATATGATTATAATTATATGTCTCAAAAATATCATATGGAACTCGCTTTAATCATGTACTTGTGTGAGTATGATTATCACGCTCGTTTCATAATGTTCAATATTCTGAACAAATATACTTTAATTGTTTGGAATATCAAACATTAAGTGCTACTTTTCTATCCCGACCCTATTAAGTATAAATGCGAACTCGAAAGCCCAATCCTTGATGCTATCGTAACGACCAGTTGCACCTCCGTGTCCTGAGGTCATGTCCATATGTAACAACAAAAGGTTGTTATCTGTTTTCAGTGATCTTAGTTTTGCCACATATTTGGCTGGTTCGTGAAACAGAACTTGCGAATCATTGATGCCGCCCGTAACCAAAATGTTGGGATAACTTTGAGCCACAATATTATCATATGGCGAGTAGGAGAGCATATAGCTGTAAAACTCTTCCTCATTGGGGTTTCCCCATTCTTCGTATTCACCAGTGGTTAGCGGAAGAGTCTCGTCAAGCATTGTGTTGATAACATCCACAAAAGGAACTTGTGCCACAATGGTTTGATAGAGCTCGGGGCGCATATTTACCACTGCACCCATCAGCAACCCACCAGCACTTCCACCCATAGCGGCAAGTTTGGATGGGGATGTATATTTTTCATTTATCAATAATTCGCTACAAGCTATGAAGTCGTAAAAAGTATTCTTCTTTTTCAATAGCTTGCCATCTTCATACCAGTTTTCGCCCAAGTCGCTACCTCCCCTAATTTGTGCAATACCAAATACAAAGCCTCTGTCGATAAGACTATAAAAGTTGGAACCAAAAAACACATCCGAGCTGTTTCCATAACTACCATACGAATATAGTAGAGCAGGATTATTACCATCTTGTTTCAATCCTTTCTTATACACAATTGCCATTGGCACTTTTATCCCGTCGTGTGATGTAGCCCACAATCTTTCCACCACATAATCATCAGGATTGAAACCCGAAGGAATCTCTTGTGTTTTCAGAATTTCACTATCTTGCGACACAATGTCATATTCAAACAAAGTGCTAGGACGGTTGAGCGAAGTGTATGTATATCTAATAGTTGTAGCTTCATATTCAGGGTTGCCATTGAGTGATGCTGTGTAAACTGGTTCAGGAAATGAAATAGTTTGAACATCATTACCATTTAGTGGAATAATCTTGATATCTGAAAGCCCATTTTTTCTGATCTCCAATGCTACATAGTTTTTTAGCACATCAATACCTTCAATAAGCACATTATCATCGTGAGGAACGAACTCCTTCCATGTAGTTATATCTTCGTAACCCACAAGTGGAGCTTCGAATATTTTGCCATTTAGGTTTTGTTTATCCTTGTATCTTACAAAAAATCTATCCTTGTGAGGATACACTGAGTAGTCAACATCCTTAACTCTTGGCATAAACGTTTTTAGCTTTTCGGTTGGGTTATCTGCCGATAAGAAATGCTCTTCAGTAGTGGTAGAGCTAGCACTGCCTATAAAGATATACTCCTTTGTTTTGCTAGATGATACATAGGCCGTAAATTTGCCATCGCTCTCCTCATACACAAAAGTAGGATTGTCGTCATTCAGCTTTTGGCGATACACTTGGTATGGTCTTAGCCTGTCGTCGATAACGGTAAAGAAAAGAGTTTCGCTATCATTTGCCCAAGCTGCCGACGAAACGCCCTCAACCTCAAAGCCAATAGTTTGCCCAGTTGTAAGATCCTTAATTTTTAATGTAAACTCGGCATACGATCCTGTTTCGTTATAAAAATAAGCCACTTTATTGTTGTCGGGACTTATTGAGTACCCCGCAAAGATATATGCAGCCTTACCCTCAGCCATTTCGTTTACATCAAATATTACCTCTTCAGATGCATCCATAGAGCCCTTACGGCGCAAATAGGTTCGGTATTGCTTGCCCTGCTCGGTGCGACTATAATAATAATATCCGTCTCTCAACACTGGGTAGCTCTCATCGTCCTCCTTCATTCGGCCCACTATCTCGTCGTATATCGTTTGCTGCAATTGGGCTGTAGATGCCATCACCTCATCGGTGTAGCTATTCTCGGCGTTTAAGTAGTCAATCACCTTCTGATTGTTCTTATCTTTTAGCCAAAAATAATTATCTATTCTCTCGCTGTTGAAGTTTCTAAAAGTATCTGGCACAATCTCTGCCAGCGGCGGTGTCGAAAAATCTGTTTGATTTTTAATTTCTGTCTCTTTATTCATATTACTACATGAAGTGATTGATAATAGTGCTATTGCACCTGCAATTAAATGTTTTAGTGTTTTCATATC
>CAYTQG010000079.1:0-9792 GCA_964439965.1 uncultured Proteiniphilum sp. | reverse complement strand
TTTCATACTTAATATTTTTGTTGATGTAAACTCCAAAGATATAAAATAATGTTATAGTTCACTTTACTTTTCTCTCAAAATAGAATTTAAACTCTCGAATATTAAATCAAATCTTGAAGTATCAATTAAAGTTTATAATCGAACATGTAGCCTTATACATTTGTTTATTACATATAAAAGCAAAAATAAAAATGAAAACCTCATATTTACCCATTGACTCAGAATATTTTGAATTATTGGAAAGAGAAATGTCAAAAGAATCTATAAGAATATTCTATTTTAGTTTTGACAATTATCCTGAACTTGAAGAGGTATCAGGAAAAGCCTCAAAAATTGATAAAAATGAAAATAATGCCTACTTTATTTTCTTTGAAGAGAAGAAAGTAAGGCTAGATCGAATTGTTGTTTTCAATGGTATCCCTGGGCCCGCATATGACGAGTATGATGCATATGCATTGGCACCTCTTACTTGTAAAGCAGGATATGACGATGATGAGATCTGTTAATCTTCTTCATTGTTATTGTCCCCACCATCTCCACCACCAGTATCACCATCATTATTGTCATCTATCTCCTTTAATATGATTTTAGATTTAAGCTCAGTGGTCTTACCAACAAAAACACTATCTGTAAATATAGTGTCAGCATAGTTTGTGGTCGGATCAGCAAATACATATATATCCCATTTATCTTCGGCCAATCCTCTAAACAGAAACAATCCATCCTTTGCTTCAGGAATACTCATAATAGTGTCCTTTTCATTAGTAATAACAACATACGGATTAGCTTCAGGTGGCAAAACATAACCCTTCAACGAGCCACCATATGTTTCAGGGAAAACCCTAATAACTGGTCTAAAGAAAATGTTATCATTTTGTTCGTATATTGACAATGCTGCATTAATATCAACTAGAATATTGCTAACATAGTTAGCATACAGATTCGCATTCACTGTAGCTATAAATCCCTCTCTCATAGATGGGTCTAATACCAGAGTGCGATTACCTTTGGGAGTCTTCACAGTTGTATTATCTCCAAATGTAATCTTAATTCTTCTAAGAATACCGCTCTGGAAATACTGATCAACTATTTGTTTAGTCTTGCCATTTGTTAAGTTCAATATGTTATGTGCGCCACCATTATAATCCAATGTAGTCCAGCTCTCAGTGTTATCTATTGAGTCAAGCATAGATACTTCTATTTTCTGAATATCAACATTCAGCTCCGAAATACGCAGTGGCTCATTACCTATTGGCTCATCTGTTAGACTTATTCGTAGCCGTGTAGCATTCAAGCTAGGATCATTATTTGTACAGCCAATACCAAGAGTCAAAGTAATTATTGACAATAGAATTAGGTAAGATATATTTCTCATTTTAATATTTGTATTATCTGTGTACACCCGGCGAGATTCGAACTCGCATCGTCGGAACCGGAATCCGGTATTCTATCCATTGAACTACGGGTGCATTATTCTTACTGTTCTACGAAGGACTCTCCATCCCACAACAAAGCTAATTTACTTTTAATAATGTAGGGAGATAATGCATCGAATGAATCTTTGTGTAACAAACTTTCTAAATCAACAATCAGATTCAAATTGTCAGAACCATCTACAAACTCAGCTGATACTGGAAGAAATAGAGGCAAGTCGACATCGGCTGATAAACTACTCTTTATGCCATTCACATTCAAGAAGGTGGATAAAGAAATCTCTTCCATAAACTCATTATTTGCAAGCTCCGACCAGTCTTCATCATAAAATGATACGTTGCTATCACACATATCACCACACACTGTTCTTACTACACAAATCACAAAATCCCCATCACTCTTATTCAAAATCTTAATTTGTGTATCACCTACTTCTGAAGTTTTCATCTTTAAGTAAGTGTCCGAATGTCTTACTTTAATAATTTCTCCTAATGGACTAGGTATCGACACTAACCCAGTATCAACTAACATCACATCTTTATCATCATCAGTCAATCCTGGAACAATTTCAAAGGGCATTGACTCTATCACATCATTTATGCTTTGAGCATTAGCATATAATAGACTTGTTAGAGTAAAAATCAGGAGAATTATTTTCTTATTCATAAAAGAGATGTTTGATGTTATTAAAGTGCGATATGCTTTTTATAAAAAAAGATGAGAAGGAGGATATAATAATAACTCTTATATTCACCAACTCATCAATTTATTATTCTTACTATAGGCTCTTATCCACGCAACCTATCAAGCGAGCGTACTAATACTTCGTCAGCCCCTATCTTTCTTATTGCAAGATAAGTTAGGATAATTGCGATGATAGGCATAATTATACCAACACCTATTCCTTGAAATTGTAAGCCCGACTCGGGATTTATTTTATAAAATAAAAATCCAAAATAGAGATAAAAACCCAACATAACAACTATATTAAAGATTGATATTCTAATTTGAATCATGCGGGTTTTGTATAAAAAGATCGAGATTAACGCCAATACCGAACTAATTGCGCCTACGGTGAAAAGACCCCATGTAGAGTTCACAATATCACCATCTTTATACATTCCCAGAGCCTCAAATACCACTAATTCATTGCCTACTATAAACTTTGCCAATGGTGTAACAACTGCCACCAACATACAAGCCGAAGCAATTAATAGAAACAGAGTTTGAATTCTTTGAATCATTTATATTAGAATTGTTCTTTTTCTTTTGATGGGTTTTTATAATAGATATTACCTTCATTCCACTCTTGTAAAGCAATTAATGCAGGTTTTGGAAGCTTTTCGTAGAAGCGAGAGATTTCAATCTGTTCATGATTTTCAAAAATCTCCTCTAGATTATCACTATAAGATGCAAACTCTTCTAGCTTATTATCTAGGTCAGTTTTCATCTCTATTGATAATTGGTTGGCTCTTTTACTAATGATACGAACCATTTCATAAACATTACCATTTTGCTCAGCCATTTTCATCACATCTCTTGTTTCAGATGTTGATGAAGCATTTGTTCTTCTATAATCCATTTTTTATTATTTTTCTTTGTCTTGTATATTCAGTTTTATTTAAGAAGGCAACTTCTCAATTTTACTTTGTGCCTTGTTGTAATATTTTTCAGCCTCTTTCCCGTGTTTACCTTCAGGGAAACTGTTCTTGTAATTAAAATACTCATCCAACACCATTCTATAGCGTTCTGGCTGAGTTTCTAATGTACTATTTTCGGCATATTCAAATCTTGCTCTTAAGATAACCATTTGATATTCCTCGGCATATTTCGAAAAAGGATAGTTTTTCAAAGCCTCTCGTGCAGTAATCACTGCCGACTCATAATTATTTCCTCTATAATTTCCTAAGTTTAAGTACAATTGTGCAGATTTCAACTCTTTAAGTGCAAGCTTCTCTTGCAGCTCAAATAAGTACTCTTTTGATTGCTCCGCCCTATCCGTTTGAGGGTACTCTTCTATGTATCGCTGAAATTCTGTGATAGCCTTATATGTTTTTGATTGATCAAGCCGAGGATCGGGAGAATCCAAATACATACCAAATGCAGCATAGAAAAGAGCAGACTCTGCATATTGCCCTTTTGGATACATACTATAATAAGTAGTAAATGTCTCAGTAGCCATTATATAATCTTTCGAGTTATAATAACTCTGGCCAAGCAAGTACAACGACTCCTCTGCTTTATCAGTACCTTTGAAATAATGGACCAACTCCTCCAATAAAGTTATTGAACGATTATATTTTTTCTCATCAAAGTACTTTTTAGCATAAGTGTATTTTACATCTCTATCGTTACTCTTCAATATCTTGTTGTACTCGCCACACGACGACAACAATATTATAGCCAATAATAAACTTAAAGGTTTTATTTTCATCTTTTCTGTAAATCGATTTTAGCCTGCAAACTTACTCAAAAATTCTCGGTTTTAATACAGCAGTATGGCTTTTTATTCTATTTTAGGACTTTCCGTTCAAGAAAGTAGAGATATCATCTACATAATTTCGATTATTTGACAATTTGGGTACTTTATTTTGTCCTCCAATTCTCTCTCTATGCTCCATCCATCTATAAAAATCGCCAGAGTTTAAAACTTTCACTATCGGTCTTCCTAGCGACAAGTTGTAAGATCTTTTTGCTTCATAATCAGAGTTTAGTTTCTTCAAACTATCATCCAATACAGAAATAAAGTGTTGTATATCGTGTGGTTCTTTTTCAAACTCGATGTACCACTCGTGTGCACCAGACGAATCATTTCCAAAATAAACAGGAGCAGCAGTATATTCTAATATCTTAGAATTAGTATTGTCACAAGCCTCTTTAAGTGCTCTGTCGGCATTATCTACTATCAATTCTTCACCAAAGGCATTAATAAACTGTTTTGTACGTCCTGTAATTCTAAATAGATATGGATCTTTTGACGTAAACTCAATAGTATCGCCTATTTTGTAGCGCCACAGCCCTCCGCTAGTCGTTATCACCATTGCATATTGTTTACCCAACTCTACTTCCGATAGCACCACTGTTTTAGGATTATCCTCTTTCCATTCACTAGATGGTATAAACTCATAAAATATTTCATTATCAAGCATTAGCAACAGGTCGTTAGAGTCTGCTGAATATTGTACTCCAAAAAATCCTTCCGAGGCATTGTATGTTTCCCAATATCGCATCTGACCATTCGGAATCAGCTCCTGATATTGATCTTTATATGGCGAGAAACTTACACCTCCATGAAAAAACACTTCTAAATTTGGCCACAAATCAGGAATCGAAGCGCCAGTATCAGCAACTATCTTTTTTAATAAAACAAGCATCCAAGATGGAACTCCAAGCAAAGCTCTAATATCTTCATTTCTAGCATAAGTGGAGAGTTTATCAAGTTTTTCTTCCCAATCAGGTAGCAAGGCTATCTCCTCTGGAGTGCGAGCCAGTTTGACAAGAAATGGAAGGTTTTTCATCAACACTGCCGAGATATCACCCGTAAAAACACCATCACCAATATCATTAATTTGTTGACTGCCACCTATCACCAATGTCTTTCCCAATACAAAAGACGTATCTGGATAACTATTAGCATACAATCCAAGCATCTGATGACCACATCTAAAATGACAATTCTCTAACGATTCTTTTGTTACAGGAATGTATTTACTCTTATCATTTGTAGTACCGCTTGACATTGCAAACCAACGTGTGGGAGTATCCCAAAGTACGTTTTCATTCCTGTCAACAATGATTTTTTCAAGATATGGTCTCAAATCATCATATCTATGAATGGGAACTTTTTTTTGGAATCGTACAATACTATTTATATCACCAAAACCGTGTTCTATACCAAACAAAGTATTCTTTCCATGACTAATAAGGTAGTTAAAATTATTGTCTTGAGTACGTATTGGATTTTGTACAAACGCCTCTACATCTCTATAATATTTTCTGAAAACAGCCTGTGTAATTTTTTTAATCACTATCATCGATTTACATGTTATTTGTTTTGTGGCGCAAGTCTCACAATCCTGCTGTCTTATTTTTAATCAGCTGGGCAAAGATAGTATCCAAAACTGGAATGATTTGGGATAAATTGAAAAATTTGATATTCAAACTTTTTGTTTTAGTGCTTAAGCCATGCAACCCATACGCATTTAAGATTTAAGCTAACCAATCTGACTTATCTTTCGAAGAGCCTCCTCATCTATAATTTTTATTTTCCTTCCATCCAAAAATATAACACCCTCATTTACAAATGTCGCCAAAGTTCTAATTGCATTTGCCGTTGTCATATTCGATAGGTTTGCCAAATCCTCTCTGGTCAGATATATATCTATTGTAGCACCATCAGCCTCCAAGCCATAACTTTCCATCAAAAATATAAGAGACTCAGCCAATCTTCCTCTTACATGCTTTTGTGTCAAGTTGACAATTCTCTGATCAGCCACTCCCAAATCAAACGACAGCATTTGAATAAAGAAAAAAGCCATCAGATTGTTTGATCTCAGTATTTTTTCAATCAACTCCATTGAAATAAAGCAAATGGTTGATGTTTCGAAAGCCGCTGAAGCCGTTACGTAAGGCTCGTTTGCAAAGTAAGCTCTATAACCAAAGTACTGGATAGGCCTCACCATTCTAATTATCTGGCTTCTCCCCCCCACTCCATCTTTATAAATCTTAACCTTGCCAGTTAAAAGGCACATCAAATCCTTAGGTTCATCCCCTTCAACATGAATTGTTTCATTCTTTCTAAATTTCACAACTCTTGCATCACTCTTTATTAGTTCTCGCTCTTCTTCCGATAGAAGTCGCCAAATATCTGTAATGGTGTATGATAAATCTATTTTCTCTCTTATACTTTTACTCATCAGATGCTATATAACTATGTTATAAAACACAAAATTAAGATTTTAATTGATTTAAAGAATAAAGAAATCATTAAAAAACAATAGAAATCAGTTTTTTCAAGATTATTTCACTAATTACTGTTTTGCAAATGTTGCCCATAAGTGAGAAATCATGAAAAAAGCTATTTCTCAGGATTTGGGTAATGGGAAGAATAGTAAAAAACACTTCACCAAAGCTTCGGCAATTAGAAAAGGAAACAGCTATTTTTTATATCTTGTAATAAGTACCTAAAAGTAATGTAGATAATCGTGTTCTTATGGCCCATTTTTCCACATTTAGATATATATATTTCATAAAACAGAACTAGTTTTCGCAAATAATAATTAGATTTGTGCTCATATGATGAGAATAAAAATAATCATATTATTATTGCTGCTTTATGTTCCTATAAGCTTATTTAGCAAAACAGACATGCCATTAGACACAATTTTAAAAAGGTCGATGAGTGCAGCCGAAAAATACAACGGACTTGTGGAAAGCTACAAGGCTGAGGTATATATGCGCACATATGTTGAAACTATTCGAAAAAACTTTCTTTACAAATATACTCATTTAGTTCCCAGATTGGTATTACACGATCCCAAATCAGACGAGGCTGTAATAGAAACAATTAGTACCCTTCAATTTAATTATCCGAATAACTATACACAGAATGTAAAGAATGTAACAGGCACCCTAACAAGTAAAAAGGATATCGAAATGATTCCCTTTAATCTGCTAAACATCAATGTGTATGGTGAAACAACTAATACTGAGACCTTTTTCATGCCTGTAAGATTTTCCACACGAAAATATTATAGCTACGATCATATCAAAACCACAATTGAAGATGGAAAAACATTCTACACAATTTCGTTTAAGCCCATATATGAAAATCAGAAACTACTAAAGGGCAATTTTGTAATAGAGCATGGCACATGGCGAATAGTTCACTTTAATGCAGAGGGTGTTGAATCTTTTTCCGATTTTTCTTTCGAGATAAGTATGGGAGATACTTGGATTTCAACTTTCTTACCAGTCAAGTATGTTATATTTCACAATGTCTCCTACTTAGGAAACGTGGTTGCAAGCCGACACTTAGCAACATTCAAATATGACGATATTGTTCTAAGAACTACTTTAGAAAAAAAGAAAAACTTAAATATCAGCGACTACTACAAAATAAAGCTCGACTCAATTCCTATTAACAATAACACCAAGTTTTGGAACGAACATCGTACAATTCCCCTACAAGCCAAAGAACTTGACGTAATTGAAAATCATGGAATAGAGCAACAAGAGAAAATTGAAAAAAACCTCGAAAGCGATTCACTTCAAAATGGGAAAAAGGCACAAGCATTTGCTCAAAGGATAGTTTTAGATTCTCAATACAAAGTCCGCTCCACAATGATTGGCTACAGCGGACTACTCAATCCACTAATGCTAGGATATTCTACCGTTGATGGAATAACATATCGTCAAAAACTATATCTCAATTACTTAATGAGTCGTAGTAGAAGTTTTAAAGTAAATGCCTTTGCTGGATACTATTCCAAGAAAAAGGAAATCCTCACAGATGTAACATCAACTTGGAACTACGAACCTTTCTATCAAGGCAATCTATCTCTTTCATTAGGTATTGGCTTACCCTCCTATAGCTCACTCTTCACTGATCAGGTTCAGGAGGAATTGGAAAACAGTGGGGTTATTTTCGATGAATTACCATTGACCTACTATAAGGATTATTATGCAAAGATATTCAACGACTATGAGCTCTTTAATGGATTTATCACAACAATCGGCGCAGAGTTTCATATTCGTAAACCGGGCAAAGATAAAGGATCTCTCGACGAACAGTTATTATTAAGATCATCAAACAAAAATGATAACCCATTAGATGATTTACTAGTTAGCAAAAGAGCATTCTCCCCCTATATCAGATTTAGTTGGACACCCGAGCAGTATTATAGATACGAAGGGCGACAAAAAATATATGTCAGGTCTAAATACCCCACATTTAAAGTTGAGCTAGCCAAAAGCATTCCTAATATATATGGCAGCAGCTCAAAATACTACCGTGCCGAAATTGATATTAGTCAAAACATACAACTAGGCTTGATGAATTCAATTCAGTACCATATTGGAGCGGGACAATTTTTCAATAGAGGCACTGAATATTTTGCTGATTTTTCTTTTTTCGAAAAAAGCTATTCGCCCAGTAATTGGAATGATGGTATTGGTGGCACATTCAACTTACTTAATAGACAACTCTACAACGCTTCCGACAAATATGTGCAAGCACACCTAATGATTGAAACACCATTTCTTATTCTTCGCAACATCCCTATTATTTCTGAATATATCAATCGTGAAAGATTTTATGCAAGTCAACTCTATACCCCACATATAAAATCATACACCGAGATTGGATATGGAATAGGTAATAGATATTTTAAAAGAGCAAACGCCGCAATTTTCACCTCATTCCAAAAGTTGGACTTTAAATATGTAGGTATAAAAGTTGCTTTTGAATTATAAAAGATGTTTCAGTTTATCAATTCATTTTTTATGAATATATTTGCAGAAAATATTTAAAGAATCACAAAATGAAAAAGAGACTCTTAGTAGACCTTTCTTATCTCAAAGACTTATATAGAGGTTACGGACAAATTGCTTTAAACTATGCCAATTATTTCAAGGAAAGCTACGACCCTATAACATCAAATTACGAATTAACATTGCTTGTTCCAAAAGAGTTTATTGGACAGTTTGGCAACAAGGTAAAATATATTTCATCGTCAAATTGGTGGAGAAAACATTTCAGACACCTAATGCCACAGTTCGACATTTGGCACAATTTACAATATCCATCTCGCTTTCGTCCATATTCAAAGTCCACAAAGTATATATTCACCATTCACGACCTGAATGTATTGTCATTAGAATATGAAAAGAGCAAAAAGGATATTCAAAAAAACTTCAGAAGAATTGCACGAAATATAAAACAAGCTTCCGTTATTACAACTATTTCAGAATTCTCAAAAAATCAAATTCTATCTCATTTCGATATAGGTAATAAAAAGCTTTTAATGATTTACAATGGGGTTGAAAAAATATCAAATAGACCTGCTCAAAAGCCAAATTGTGAAATCAAAAAACCTTACTTTTTCTCAATAAGCGTTTTCCGACCAAAAAAGAACTTTCACGTGCTTTTGGATATGATTAAGTTGATGCCCGAAAAGCATCTATATATTGCTGGATATAACAATACCGAATATGGTGAGATGATTAAACAACGCATATCTAGCGAAAGAATAACCAACACTACGCTTTTAGGCAAAGTAAGCGAGGAAGAGAAAAATTGGCTCTATGCCAATTGCGAAGCTTTTGTTTTCCCTTCACTTTTCGAGGGTTTTGGGCTAC
>CAYTQG010000078.1:0-10740 GCA_964439965.1 uncultured Proteiniphilum sp. | reverse complement strand
TTTTGCAGGTGGTATCTTGTATTGGAAATATTAATTTAAATATTTCGTATATAGCTATATACGACAATTAACTTTAGTGTAAATTATTGTTGTTCAATCATGATTATTTATATCTTTGCCTTGAATCAGCTATATATATGAAAAAATTGTATATAATAGAATTAAACGGTTTAGATTAGAGGGATATTATGTATCCGGTTAAAGTACTCATATATTTTTGAGAGATAATATTGCATAGTGTAGTCAATTAGTCTACAATAAGTAATTAATGGGAAAATACAATTAGAATGACAAAACCAATATTTTCAGGACACGAAACTTTTAGATGTAAAACTCATTGGCTTAAGCGTGGGTATGATTTTTTAAGTGATAAGGGAAGCTTCACCAATGAGGATGCTGTAGTTCGGCTGGGTGTAGGTAAAAATATGGTTTCATCTATTAAATATTGGATGAGATCTTTTGGCTTTTTGGATGAGAATAATACTATAACAGATATTGCACATTATCTATTAAACGATGAGTCTGGAAAAGATCCATATTTTGAAGATATTGGAACATTATGGCTTATGCACTTTTATCTAGTAAATGAAAATCATGCTACTATTTATAATAAAACATTTTTAGATTATCATAAGTTTCGCAATGATATAGAAAAAGACAAGCTACATCATTATTTAAAAGGGGCCTGTTTTGTAGACGACTATTCTAATTTATATAATAAAAACACTCTTAAAAAGGATATTGATGTTTTAATACATAATTACTGTGGTTCAGGAAAAGATAGTATAGAAGAACAAAATACACTTTTACTGCCTTTGAACTTAATAAAGCCGTCTGCGACTAAAGATATATGGCTATTTAATTATGTAGATCAGACTAATGTACCAGCTGAAATTTTTCTTTTCTGTATAGTTGCTATTAAGGAGATGGATTCTAAAAGTGTGTCGTTTGAATTGTTGCAAAAGCTCTCTCTCATTTTCTGTATGAATAATAATGATCTTATAAGTATTATAGAAAGAGTTTGTTTATTGTATCCGGCAGAGATTGTTTTTTCAGATAACTCTGGTATCAAAGAATTGCAATTTAAAACTAACTTTGATAAAGTAGAAGTTCTAGATAATTATTACAGTTAATCAATATGAAATATATACCGTCAGTCAATATTATACAAACTGTCTTTGATGAGAAAAATTATATCATAACTCAAAATGCAAGATCAGTCTTAGGCAATATTATTAATTCGTTCAATAGTGGAGTACATTCGTTCAATATGATAGGTTCTTATGGTACGGGTAAGTCCAGTTTTATTCTTGCCTTCGAACATAGTCTGAAAACATCCAGCTGTATGATCAAAGATAATGTTGGTTATTTTAATGGCTTTAAAAAGTTTGAATTCCATAAAATTGTTGGTGATTATACATCAATGACAACTTTACTAGAAAATAGCTTATCGAAAAAGTATAAGTCAACAAATATTTTTGAAGGCTTACTTAATTATTATAATGAAATTACCAGAAAAAATAAGTTTCTAGTTATAGTAATTGATGAATTTGGAAAGATCTTAGAATATGCATCTAAAAATAATCCTGAAAAGGAGCTTTATGTGCTTCAAAAGCTAGCAGAATTTGTTAATGATTCATCAAAAAATATATTATTATTGACAACACTTCACCAGAATTTCAATTCATACTCTAAAATTCTATCGGAGAGTCAGCGAAATGAATGGATAAAAGTTAAGGGTCGTTTTGGTGAAATTGTTTTTAATGAGCCTGTAGAGCAACTTATACATTTGGCAGCTGCTAAAATTGAAGGAGAGAGGCGCGTAAAACTTAATAAACGTTTTGAGAAGCTTTTTGATATCGCGAAGGAGTCTAAATTTATTAGTTCTACTATTGAATATAAAACAGCAGAGAAATTATATCCAATGGATATTTTTGCAGCTCATGCGCTTACAATCGCTATTCAGCGTTATGGACAAAATGAAAGAACATTATTTTCCTTCCTTGAGTCAAACAATGATGGTTCTTTAAAAGAGTTTAAGGATAATCCTTATAGAACTTATAGCTTATCTGAGGTGTATGATTATATAGTATATAATTTCTATTCATATCTTTCTGAAGTAAATTCAGACTCATCAAGCTGGGGTGCCATGCGTGTAGCGCTAGAAAAGGTGGAGGGATTGTTAGACTTGGAGCACATACCTTCAGCCTCAAAGCTAATAAAGACTATAGGATTAATAAACCTTTTCGGTTCAGCAGGTGTGAGTCTCCCACGAGAAAAATTAGAGATTTATGCCAAAATTGCACTAGGTGTAAAAAATGTCAAGGAGTTGTTGGATTTACTGGAAAGACATCAAATTATCCGTTTTGCTATATATAGGTCGCAATATGTTATTTTTGATGGGACGGATGTGAATATTGAATATGAATTGCTGAATGCGTCTAGTAGAGTTCCTAAATCAAGAGATATTGTTAGTAAGCTAATAAGAAGCTTTGAATTGCCGACTGAATTTGCTAATTCAGAATATTATAAGAAGGGTACCCCGAGATACTTTCAATACCTCATATCTGATCATCCCAAAGATATTATCCCTGCTAATGAAATTGATGGCTATATAAATCTCGTTTTTAATGATACTGAAAATTATATAGATGAGGTAATTAATCAGTCAATAAATTGTGAAGAAGCTATCTTGTATGTTTTTTTTAAGCAGACAAGTAAAATTATAGATCATATCTGGCAAATTGATAAACTTGAATATGTTCTAGAGTACTCTATAGATGATAAAGACAATGTTGCAAAAAGAGAGATTAGTTCTTTATTGTCTTATGAGAAGAGTCTCTTGAATAATGCGGTAGTGAACTCTTTATTTTCATATAGAGAAGATGTTGTATGGATATACAAAGGAAATGTTATTAAGATAAATACTAAGAGACAATTTAATAAAATGCTTTCTTTTATATGTGAAGATGTTTATTCACAAACACCAATATTCATAAATGAAATGGTTAATAAACATAAACCTAGTAGTGCAATGTCTCAGGCCAGAATAAGATTGCTAGAAAGATTGCTTTATGAGTCAGATAAAGAGGATATAGGTTTTGAAAACAATAAATTTCCACCTGAAAAGACAATCTACAGAACCCTCATAAGTAAAACAGGTATTCATAGAGAGAACTTTGGATCATATTATTTACAACCCCCTACGGATGAAAGCTATAAAAGTTTGTGGGACGTTTGTGAGAAGTTTATGCTTAGTACTTCGGATAGACCAAAAAAAATAGAAGAACTTTTAAAGCTTTTAAAGTCTAAACCATTTAAACTAAAACAAGGGTTTATAGACTTGTGGTTGCCAATATTCTTAATAATTAAAAAAGATGACTACTCTTTATACGACTCGAATAATATATATGTGCCGGCGTTAAATAGAGAAGTTCTTGATATTCTTTATAGAGTGCCTGGAGATTTTTCTATTAAAGCATTTAATGTGGATGGAGTAAAGCTTGATATATTCAATCAATATAGAAAATTTATTGGTGCTTCAGCTGATACAGAGTTTACTACTGATAGTTTGGTAGAAACAATTAGACCATTTCTGACTTTTTATAATAAACTTGATAACTATGCAAAAAACACAAATAAATTTAGTCGGAATAGCTCATTAAAGTTTAGGAATGTATTGGCTAAAGCAAAGGACCCCGAGAAAACATTTTTTGAAGATCTCCCTAGTGCATTAGGATTGAAAGAATCCCAGTTAGCGAATAATGAGGAAGTACTTAAAAGATATGTCGAATTAATTCAAACGGCAATAAGAGATTTAAGAAGCTGTTATATTGGATTAATTGATAGATTGGAGACTGCAATTGTAGACGCACTTGGATTAAAATCAATAGACTTTGAAACATATAAGCAAGAGATTTCTTATCAATATTCTTTTATTAAAACTCATCTACTAACTAATAAACAAAAGGCTTTTTTAAATAGAGTTGTTGGGGATGCTATAGACAGGAAAACATGGTATGAGTCAATATCATATGTAATATTGGACAAGAAGCTCGATGAATTATTGGATGATGAAGAAGAGTATTTAATTGATAATTTGATATTCTCATTTAAAAACTTACTTAAGTATGTTGATATTAGCAAGCACGATATAAATGAAGAAGATAAATTTTTCCGCTTTGAGTTAATATCAGGCAGAGAAGGAACTAGATCACAAGTTATCGTCGTAAATCCTAAGAAAGAGAGTGAAATAATTGAACTAGAGAAGAAAATTAAAAAAGTACTTTCAGGAGAAAATGAAATTGAAATACAAGCTCTTTTGAATATACTTAAAACAAAAATGCAAAATGACTAGGATAAGACATGTATTAGGAATATCTGGAGGAAAAGATAGTGCTGCATTAGCAATATATATGCGTCAGCGTTATCCAGATATGGATATAGAATATTATAATTCAGACACGGGTTGTGAACTTGAAGATACAATTCGTTTAGTTGATAATTTAGAGTCATATTTAGAAAAGAGAATTGTGAGGCTTGTCGCAGCTGAAGGAAGTCCAGAGCCGACTCCATTTGATCACTTCTTAAAAACAAGTGGAGGATATTTGCCTTCTCCTCAAGCACGATGGTGTACTCAAAAGTTGAAACTTGCTGAATTTGAAAGATTTGTAGGTGAAGATCCAACAATATCATATGTGGGGATTAGGGGTGATGAGGAAAGAGAAGGATATGTTTCAACAAAATCAAATATTCAAGCAATATTCCCATTTCGAAGGAACATATGGAGTCTTGACGTAATACACAAAGTATTGCATAATGATAATATTGATATAATAAAAGCATTATATAAAAGATTGGCACCTAGGGATATAGTTGAGGATGTATTACTTGTAGTTCAAACTCCACTTTCAAAATCTTTTTATTATACTAGAAAACTTAATGCTCTTCTTGATATAAGTGTCAAGTTGTTTAATAAAATTGTGTTTGAATTTTTGAAAACAACTGATTATCCAGTGGGTAAGTTAAATGAATTCCCTCTGATTGATAATGAAGATATATATATTAAAGAGGATATCTTTAGACTTCTTGATGAAAGTGGAGTGGGTGTGCCAGGGTATTATAAGCCAATAGTATTTGAGGTTGATGGAAAAAAGGGCGAATATTTTAGAAGTAGATCTGGTTGTTATTTCTGTTTCTTTCAACAGAAAATTGAATGGGTTTGGCTTTTGGAACAGCATAAAGAGTTGTTTGACAAAGCAAAAGAGTATGAGAAAGATGGATACACATGGATTCAAGGAGAATCTCTTGCTGAGTTATCTGAACCTGATAGAGTTAGGCGTATTAAGCTGGACTATATAAAAAGACAAGAGTCTTTCAAAGCAAATAATAAGAGCTCTTTATTAGTTGATATGTTTGATGATGATGGAATAAATTGTGCAAACTGTTTTATTTAATTTGTATGCTAAAGAAGAATATAATATGGCCAGAACATAGACAATACAAGTCTAAAACCGAATGGGAACCTATTGGATTTTTCTCTGACTGCTTATCTAATAGTAAACAGTTTGATTTATTACTTGGTTTTTTTAGTTCTTCAGCCATTCAGGTCTTATCCAATAGTTTTTCTATATTCCTGCATAATGGGGGCAAAATGAGATTGATAATTAATAATATTCTTTCAGAAGATGATAAGGATGTTATTGTAAAAGGAATGAGTAATAAAGAAATGCGTCCGTTTGACCTTTCTGACCTAGCTAGCTTAAGTAAGATATTATCCAATCGTGATAAGCATTTTTTTGAGTGTATTGCATGGCTAATAAACAACAAAAGGATTGAGATAAAAATAATTGCTCCTAAGACTGATTTTGGAATTGCTCATACAAAACTAGGCTTATTTAGTGAAGGTGAAAATAAGGTTAGTTTCAACGGTTCATGTAATTTCTCAAAAACTGCTCTAATTCATAATATAGAGAGTATTGATGCCTCTTGTAGTTGGGATGACAAGGTTAGTAACTATAAAGTTGAGAATACTATTAAAACATTTAATTTGATTTTTTCTGGACAAGACTCGTCTGTGCGTTATCTGAATTCTGAGGAAATTGAAACAAATATTGTGAAAGTGTTTGGCAATAAAACTCTTCAAGATTTACTAGATCAAGAAAGGTCATTTTCTCAAGATGAGATAAATAATGATGTAAGGACAACTGTTAGCAAAGTTATAATGAAGTCAGATAAACAGCTTATGCAGATATTAGAGCAAGAGAAGTACAAATCTGACACTCCTAAATTCCCATACAAAGAAGGACCGAGGGAATATCAAATAAAGGCTTTTAAAGCATGGGCTAAAAATGAGCAAAAAGGTATTTTTGCTATGGCTACTGGTACTGGAAAAACTGTTACTTCTTTAAATTGCCTTTTGGAAATATACAATAGATATAATTATTATAAAGCTCTGATTTTAGTTCCTACAATTACTTTAGTAGATCAATGGGCAGATGAGTGTAAAAAGTTCAACTTTAATAGGGTTATAAAAGTTCATTCACAGTCATTGTGGAGAGATGAAATAGGTTCGATTATAACTTCGGAGAGATTATCAGAAGATGTGACAGAATCCTATATAGTTATTTCTACATATGCATCCTACATACGTAAAAATGTGTTTTCCGAACTTAATCAGCTTTCTCCAAAAACATTGATGATTGCAGATGAGGCTCATAATATGGGGTCACAATCACTATTGAAATTATTGCCTGATGTTAGGCAGCTTAGGAGAATTGGATTGTCGGCAACACCTGAAAGGCAATATGATGAAGAGGGGAATATAGCAATTCAAAAGTTTTTTAATAATACTGAAGGATATACATTTGAGTACACTATGAAAGAAGCGATAGATAATGACGTTTTATGCCGCTATTACTATTATCCACATATTGTTAAACTTACAGATTTGGAAATGGATGAATATAGAGAACTATCTGAAAAGATTGCTTACTTTTATAATGCAAATAACGATAGTTTTAATTCGGATGAAATACTTACAAGTTTACTTCTCAAAAGAAAGCGTATAATACATAAGGCTATAAATAAGAAAGAAAAGTTTTTCGAAATATTGCGAGAACATTATAAACAAAAAGGTAGTTTGAGATATACTTTAATATATGTGCCAGAGGGGAGTGAGCCAAATGAATATGGAGAATCAGATCAGTTTATTTGTAATGATAAGACAATGGATGATTTAGAATCAATACAATTAATAGATGCATATACTAGAATCGTGAGAGATATTGATAGTCAAGTGACAGTTAGAAAGTTTACAGCTTCTAGTGAAAATAGAGACGAGTTATTAGACTCATTTGCTTCAGGTGACTTGCACGTATTAACTTCTATGAAATGCTTAGATGAAGGTGTAGATGTGCCAAGGGCTGAGCTAGCTGTTTTTAGTGCAAGTACGGGCAATCCGCGACAATTTGTACAGCGTAGAGGTAGAATATTACGTAAACATAAGGATAAAAAATATGCATATATTCATGATTTAGTTGTGGTCCCTGAAGTTAGTTCTGAAAATAACTCATATAAAATGGAAAGGAATATTCTAAGGGAAGAGCTAAAACGTGTTAGTAATTTTTCTGAGTTGTCCGAAAATAGTTCTTATACCGTTGAGGCATTGCATAATATTATGAATTATTACAAGTTAAACCTATATAATAACGAATAGAAAATGACAAATGAAGAAAGAATGCTCAGACTAGTCTTGTCAGATGAGACTCTAATAGAAAACTATGATTTTGATTTTCATGAACCTGTAACCATGATGGAAGCTATTAATTCTGATAATCCTGTTATTGCAATTATAGCTAGAGTAATCAGGGCGCTTAATGGACAAGAAGATCGTTCAAGACAAAGAAGTGTCTATAATGAAATATTAAATCACTTAAATAGAAACCTATGATTATTAGAAAAATACTAATAGAAAACTTTCGTTGTTATTATGGCGAAACCATTATTGAATTGAGTGAAGGTTTAAACCTGTTTATTGGTGATAATGGAGATGGAAAAACAACACTAATTGAGGCTCTAGAGTGGTTATTTGATACTTCAGTAGATAAAATGGATCAAAGTCTTATTTCAAGAAAGAAGCAGACAGAATTGGGTATAGATGAAGTTGGTACAGTTAGTGTATCTATGGATTTTGAACATGATGGAGAGAAATCAATAACAAAATCGTTTGATTTTAGGAGAAATGGTGACAATATGGATACTTTTAATTATAAATTTGACGGTTTAGAGAGTAACCAAGTAGAACGTGAGCCTATTTCAGGAGCTGAGCTGCTGGATAGGTGCTTTGATGCATCAGTTCGACAATACAGCCTGTTTAAAGGAGAGGAAGAGCTGGATGTTTTTCAAAACCAAAACGCACTACAGTACTTAGTTAATACATTTTCAAATGTTAGAAACTTTAATCCATATATTTCTTTCTGGGAATTCGCAAGTGATGAGTCTCAAAAAGCCCTTCGAAAAGCTGTAAGATTAGATAAGGGAAATATAAAAAAAGAGAGGGATTTGAGTCAACAAATAGATTCACATATTGCGGACATGCATAATATTAAGAAAAAAATAACTGAATTTGAGAATGAATCAAGAAGGTATTCAGAGTTCATATCAGACTATGAGTATAATAGAGAAGCAAGTGAAGGATTAAATATAATTAATACTAGACTCAGAGCTAAAAAAGATAATCTAATAAGAGTACAAAACACGATAAAAGAAAACTATTCTACTAGACTTTTAGATGATGAATGGATTCTTTGCGGCATGCCTTCGATATTCGAAGAGTTTCAGCAAAGGGTTTCATCAGCCAGTAAGTTGAGAAGGAAGGAAGAAGCAGAAGCAATTAAGAAACAAGGAAAAGATGAGGTTATAAAAGAACTCAATGAAAGCATTGCTCAAGGTATTACTCCTTTATCTATAACGATTCCAGATGAGGCTACTATGAAGGAAATGCTAGATGATGAATTCTGTAAGGTTTGTGGCCGCAAGGCTGAAAAGGGCTCTGATCCTTATCTGTTTATGAAGGAAAAGCTTGACAAATTGATTGAAAGTAATCTCCCAAAGAAGAAAAGTGAAATAAAAGAATATTTCACTAATAACTTTGTTGGAGAATTAGAGCAAAGAAGAGTAAGTATGGCATATGAAAAAGCTAGATATGCTCAATTAAGTACCGTAATAAAAGAAGATATTCAGTTTAATAAAGAAAGAAAAGCAGAAGAGACAAATCTAAAGAATGAAATTTACAAAATAGAGGAGGATAAAATAAAACTACTAAGTAGTGTAGGTAACTTTTCTGAACAAGACCTTGAGAACATTCATATCAATTTAGCTAACTGGTATAGGCGTAAAAATGATGCGGAGAAGCAAATGCCACAGCTAGAGTCGAAGTTGTTAGAAATAATAAGCAATTTAAATCAAGCTAAAAGAGAGTATAATGAATTGGCTACTGACTCAGCTGCTAATATATTTCAGAAAATAAATTCAGTATTTGATATAATACGATCAGCATTTGAAAGAGCAAAAGATAAAAACATTGAGGAGTTTTTGACTTCATTAGGAGAAGAGGCAAATTCTTATTTTTCAAAATTGAATGTGGAGGATTTTCATGGAATTATTAATATCTCTAAAGATTATGGAAGTGCTAGATTAATGCTAACCGATAATTCGAATCGCTTGGTTTATAATCCTTCTCAGTCTCAGTTAACGACCATGCGCATGTCTGTTTTGTTTGCTATATCCAAATTAACTACACTGAAGAGAGAGAACGATTATCCATTAATCTTCGACGCTCCGACTAGCTCTTTTGGTGTAGTTAAAGAAAGAGACTTTTTCAACTTAATTACTGAGATAGATAAACAATGTGTTATTTTTACAAAGAACTTTATAGAAATTGATGAAAATACGGGAGCTGCGATTTTAAACAGGAAGGCTATCGATAATATGAATGCTCGAGTGTATAGGATGAAGAAAAGGGAGCCATTTAATAATCAAGACTTATCAACAATTCAAACTGATGTGACTTTAATAAAGCACTAAAATCATTAAGATACAAATAACTATGGAAAATCTATATAATATGTGGGCTAATAGAAACCCTAATTTTGAAACTCGCATGCAAGAGTCACTTTTAAGTGTTTATACTGATTATGGAAAAGGAGCATCTGAGTTGACATCAGCCAGAGGGAAAGTTTATGGTGCAGGATATGAATTATACATCTATGCGTTTTTTTTGGGACTATATAATAATAGACAGCAATCTTTGGAAGGTGAAAAGAAGAGCTTTGGACATCCTATTAAATTTTGGAGTGGTTCTGAAAAACCAATAAACAGAAGCTTGTATCCTAAAATTCGGAGTGCTATTTTTATAGCACTTATAGCAAAAGCGGAAAATCTAGATTTACTAGCATTAGATCGAGGTGAAATATCTCCCAAACATGTAGTTGATATATTAATTGATACAATGGAAAAGTACGCTAATTATGGTTTTTACTATATGCTTGAGAAAATAAATGAGAATCCTAATTATTTTTATAAAACCACGGGATTCTTAGATCCAATTTTAGAAGCTGTCGGTATTTTTGAAACTAAAAATGAATTCCAATTAGAGAGTTTAGATGATTAAATGTAATTAGAATACATGAAATTGACGTGACAAAAAGAGACAAAGTTTTAATCTCTCAATCGCACCAT
>CAYTQG010000077.1:0-11355 GCA_964439965.1 uncultured Proteiniphilum sp. | reverse complement strand
AGCTGTAGTTGGTATGTGCGGCGAGAAAGGAGGCTTAAAAAACATTTGTAGTTTGGTGCTACGGCGTCCAGGAGGCTCAATATAAAAATGATTTTGATCGTCGAATCTTGAAAAGAATTGTTTTATAAATGTATTTTAACAAAAATAGCGGTTGCTATAGTGGTCTTTTTGGGAGGATTTAGGATACAATATAATTAGAAATGGGGGAGGAGTGTGCAGCTCCTCCCCCATTAAACTTAAAATAATTATAGGTTAGTAACCAGGGTTTTGCTTCAATTCTGGATTCTTATCCAAAGCACTTTGAGGAATTGGCAAATACCTATTAGTAGGCTTAAACTCACGATCCTCAACCTTAGTTGTTCCACTTATTTTTGCTCTTTTAAATTGGTCAGGTTCTGAATAATCTACTGTACCAGTAACTCTCATCAAAGGACCATTAAGAAGAGTCTCAGCAAGCATTTTACCGCTTGAGTCTTTCCATCTCAATATATCCGCACGACGTAATCCTTCTCCAGCAAGCTCAACTCCTCTTTCACGACGAATCAACTCACGTAGAGCTTCCTTAGTTCCATACTTAGCTCTATCAACTGCTGGCATCCCAACTCGTGCACGTATTTCATCAATAGCATTATATACATCGTTAGATGGACCATTCAGCTCATTTTCTGCTTCATTCAATTACTTATCTTATCAATTATCAAAGGGCACAAAAATAATTAGTTGTTCGTAGCTGTTTTGCATATAGCAATAACAAGCAGAAGCAAGAATGAAAGTAAAGGGATATATGGAGATTACATAGAGCATAAAGGGAGTAAATATAATAGAGATATTAGTTGTTTATTGTTTGATATTAGATAATACCTAAAACACATTGACCGTTGAATAATTTAATACTGTGTACAAGAAATCAAGGTCTAAAATCATCATTTAAAATATTAATAACTATTGATAATGAGGTGCATTACATCTCAAAACAAGTGATTTTTCAAAACAAAATAAAATCCCAAATGTTATAAACAGGTAAGGAATGGAGGCCGAGATATTTCTCTACACATCCTTTTCAAACATTAATCAAAACGAAATTATCAATTAAAATTTAAACAAAATGAAAACAGCAAACATCGGAATCAGTGAAGAAAACAAACAAGCAGTTGCAGACCAATTATCTAAAATACTAGCAGATGAGTTCATTCTTTATTCAAAGCTTCTTAATGCACATTGGAATGTAGAGGGCGAGGATTTTCATGCGGCGCATGTATTTCTAGAATCATTATATAACCAACAACAGACTAATGTTGACGACACAGCTGAAAAGATCAGATCACTTGGACATTATGTATCGGGGCAACTAAACAAGTATCTTGAGCTAACCAACTTATTGGACCGTGCTCCTGCAAAAAATGATACTCAAACACTTTATGCAGACTTGCTCGAAGACTACGAAAGCATTATTATATTCTTACGAGAAAATATTATAACATTTGAAGAGAAATACAAAGCAGCTGGAATTACTGATTTTATTACTGGACTAATGGATCAGCATATGAAAACTGCATGGATGATTAGATCACATTTAAAATAAACAAAATGAATACACTTCAGCTAAAGGTAGTGGCGCAAGATATGGTTGCAGATAACAAAGGGCTCCTAGCCATGGATGAAAGCAACCCCACATAAACAAGCGTTTTGCAGCATTAAATATTCCTCAAACTGAAGAGATGAGACGTAGTTATCGACAAATGTTGATAACTACGCCCAATCTTGAAGATAGCATAAGTGGAGTTATTCTTATATGATGAAACTATCCATCAAAAGTTAGATAATGGGCTATCGTTTATCGAAGCAGTAAACAAAAAAGGAATAATAGCTGGTATAAAGGTTGATAAAGGAGCAAAAGACCTTGCCGTACATGAGGGTGAAAAAGTGACAGAGAGGCTTGACGGCTTACGTGATAGACTAGTACAGTATGCCGCTATGGGACTTAAGTTTGCAAAATGGAGAGCGGTTATAACCATTGGCAACAACATACCTAGCCATGCATGCATTGAGTCTAACGCTCATGCACTAGCTAGATACGCAGCGTTATGTCAGGAAAATAATATTGTACCAATTATTGAGCCCGAAGTTTTAATGAATGGTTCACACACTTTAGAGGATTGCCAAAAGGCAACAGAAGCAACGCTCCATTCGGTTTTCAAGCACTTATATCAACAAGGGGTTATGCTTGAGGGTATTATTCTTAAGCCCAACATGGTTGTACCAGGACTCGACTGCTCCACTCAAAACTCAATTGAAGAAGTTGCAGATGCAACAGTGAAAACACTTCTCCGAACAGTGTCAGCCGCTGTGCCAGGCATTGCTTTCCTTTCGGGAGGACAATCGGCCGAACTTGCCACCCTACGTTTAAATGCAATGAACCAAAGATTTGAAAGTAAAATGCCTTGGGAATTATCATTCTCATTTGCTCGTGCCATTCAAGCACCCGCTATGGAAGCATGGTTGGGAAACGACAAAAATATAGAAGTTGCGCAATCTAAATTACTAGAGCGTGCAAGTGCAAATAAAGAGGCTAGAATGAGAAGATATTCATCTTAAGAAAATGGGCTCATTATATTTATAAAATCCCTTTTATTAAACCACCATCAATCTGTATGGTGGTTCCATTTATTGACTTGGCTTGATTTGAGCATAAATACGCCACCAAGTCACCCAACTCATATGGCTCCATATATCTTTTGTGAGGAAACGAGCTCGTTTGGTCAGCATTTGGGTTGGCCTTTAAGAGTTGTTTCACACGATCGGTATTGAAATATCCAGGGCAAACATTATTTATAGTCACACCCTTCTTAATAATCTCTCTACTTATCGTCTTAGCATAGCTCACCACTGCCGATCTAAATATGTTAGACAAAACTATATCCTCAATAGGCTCTTTCACCGAAACTGAAGTAATATTTACAATTCTACCCCAACCCGATTGCTCCATATAAGGCAAACATAGATTGATCATTCTTACATTATATTTCAATACGGAGTTGTATGCCTCATCCATATCAGATAGAGTCACATCTCTGAAAGTTCCTGGCTTGGGTCCACCAGAATTATTCACTAGTATGTCTACACCCCCAAACTTAGCAATGGTATTTTCCACTATTCGTATATTATCATCCGCTACCGACATATCCGCCTCAATGGCCAGAACCTCAACTCCAAGAGCCTCTACCTCCTTCTTTGTATTAATTAGTGTATCAGAGTTACGTGCACACAGCACCACATTAACTCCCTCAGCAGCCAAGGCCAAGGCACAAGCTTTGCCCAAACCCTTACTGCTGCCACCTATTATTGCTACTTTTCCTTTAATCCCTAAATCCATATAGATGTCATTTTATGTTCTAAATTCAACTTATCAAAAACTAAACAAACTCTAGTCATCAAAGTTTATAAATATAGTACACTATAAAACGGACTTTTATATCTATTTTCATTGACAATAAGGTTTTTAAAAGAAATTCTTGTAAATTTGCATCTCAAAAAAATAATATAAGTTTTGTAGCAGCTATATTAGATAACTATTAATAGCTCGACAACAAAACAAATAACTATTCATCAGATTATGTCAAAACAATTCAAACGTACGCTTATAACTTCAGCACTGCCATATGCAAATGGGCCAGTTCATATAGGACACCTTGCAGGCGTTTATGTTCCTTCAGATATATATGCACGCTACCTAAGATTGAAAGGAGAAGAAACTCTCTTCATCGGTGGATCGGACGAGCATGGCATACCCATCACTATCAAGGCACGAAACGAGGGAGTCACTCCTCAGGATATTGTTGATAGATACCACGAGCTAAACAAAGCATCGTTTGAGAAACTAGGCATATCTTTTGATATATACTCACGCACAACTTCTGAAATACATAAAGAAACAGCATCCGAGTTTTTCAAGACACTTTATGATAAAGATGAATTTATAGAAACAGAGTCGGAGCAATATTATGATGATGAAGCACATCAGTTTCTAGCCGATAGATATATAATAGGCACATGTCCACATTGCTCAAACGACCATGCCTACGGCGATCAGTGCGAACAATGCGGCACATCACTAAGTCCTAATGATTTGATAAATCCCAGATCTACGCTTAGCGGAAGTGTACCTGTGAAAAGAAAAACAAAGCACTGGTATTTACCACTCGACAAGCACGAGGAATGGTTGCGTCAGTGGATTCTAGAAGATCATAAGGAATGGAAACCCAACGTTTATGGACAATGCAAATCATGGCTTGATCTTGGACTACAGCCTCGTGCCGTGAGCCGAGATTTAGACTGGGGAATTCCTGTTCCTGTAGAAGGAGCAGAAGGCAAAGTATTATATGTTTGGTTTGATGCCCCAATAGGATATATTTCAAACACCAAAGAGCTCTTACCAAACAATTGGAAAAAATGGTGGAAAGATGAAGATACAAAGCTTATACATTTTATTGGAAAAGACAATATCGTATTCCACTGTATAGTTTTCCCAGCTATGTTAAAAGCTGAAGGATCATATATATTACCCGAAAATGTACCAGCCAACGAGTTTCTAAATCTTGAAGGAGATAAGATATCAACCTCAAGAAATTGGGCAGTATGGCTTCACGAATACCTTGATGAGTTTCCCGGCAAGCAGGACGTGCTAAGATATGCACTAACAGCTAATGCACCGGAAACAAAGGATAATGATTTTACGTGGAAAGACTTTCAAGCGCGTAATAATAATGAGCTTGTTGCTGTGTTGGGTAACTTTATAAATCGTGCTCTAGTTCTTACTAGTAAATACTTCGATAACAAAGTTCCTGCAATAGGCGAGCTAACCGAATATGACAATGACACAATCGCGGAGGCAAAGAAAATAAAACAAGCAATAGAAAGTAATCTAGATAAGTTTCACTTCCGCGAAGCTCAAAAGGAAGCTATGAATCTAGCACGTATTGGCAACAAATATCTTGCAGATACCGAACCTTGGAAAGTAGCCAAAACAGATTTGGATCGCACTGCTACTATTCTAAACATCTCTCTTCAGATTGTTGCAAACTTAGCAATTGCATTCGAACCGTTTATTCCATTTTCAACCGAAAAGATTTATCAGTTCTTAAACATCGAAAAGCTCGAATGGAACCAACTTGTTAGCTTCGATTTGCTTGCCGAGGGTCACCAATTAGGTAAAGCATCGCTATTATTTGATAAGATAGAAGACGAAACAATCGAAAAACAAGTTCAAAAGCTTCACGACACAAAGTTGGAAAATGAAGCAAACGAAGCTAAGGCTGCCAAAGCAAAGCCAATAAAGCCAACTATTGAGTTTGATGATTTCACCAAGATTGACATTAGAACAGCTACAGTGCTTGAGTGCGAAAAAGTACCTAAAACCGATAAGCTGCTTCGATTCCTTCTTGATGATGGTTTAGGAAATCGCACAATTCTTTCAGGAATAGCTGAATACTATCCTGAACCAGAGAAATTAGTTGGCACACAAGTTTTATTTATTGCCAATCTGGCACCACGCAAAATGCGAGGCATTATGAGCGAGGGTATGATACTGTCTGCCGAAAATCCAGACGGAACACTCACTTTAGTGCGCCCATCAGATAGTTTAGCCAACGGTGCTGAAATAGTGTAATCGCAAAACGAAAAATTTTAAAATAATCCAAAGGGATACTTCGCAAGAGGTATCCCTTTTTTTGATTGAAACAATTTTAGGAAAAAATATGCTCAATCACAACAATTGTGTATATTTGTAAAATATAGCAACAAAAGGAGACACACCTATAAAAAATAATAAGTATGAGGCAATATTTCTATACCGATGGCAATAAAAGATTTGGACCATATACCATTGACGACTTGCAGAATCACAATATCACTCCCGAAACTCTAGTTTGGTACGACGGTATGGCCGATTGGCAACCAGCACGAACTATGTACGAATTGCAAGACATAGTTAAACAAGCACCTCCACCCATATCACCAACTACTAGAAATAATTATAACAGTCAACAAACCAATCAGAGACCAAATATTCCCCCCAAAACATGGCTTGTAGAATCTATTTTAGTAACACTTTTCTGCTGCCTCCCATTTGGAATTATTGGCATTATCAACGCCTCAAAAGTAGAGTCCAGATTTTATGCTGGCGACATCCAAGATGCGGAAAAATGCTCTCGAGATGCTAAGAAATGGACAGTGCTAAGCTTTTGGATAGGATTGGCTGCTGGATTAATATATTTTATTGCAGTTTTTGCATTAGGCCTTTCAGATGCGCTTTATTAAGCTAATAATAGTTTTAATAGCAATTACACTTGTTGCTCTAATTTATTGGCGCTTTAATCCTATTGAAAACGAGCTCTTCCCAAAGTGTCCCTTTCTTGTTACAACAGGATTAAAATGTCCAGGGTGTGGATCGCAACGAGCAATTCACCACTTACTTAATCTTGAATTTAGGCAGGCTTTTACTCAAAACATGATGCTTGTTGTATCAATACCCTATATTATCACCGGTGCTTTCTTCGATAGCCTAAAACAACTAACCCCCACGATGGCAAAGTGGCGAAAACTACTGTTCGGACAACGAGCCATTATTATAATTCTAATACTAATCATTAGTTTTTGGATATTGAGAAATATTTTCTGAACTTTTTCACAAAAACTATTCATCTCATGCAACCTTTTAAAACAATCATCGTCTATTATATAAACAAACAAGTTTTAATATAATACTCAATAGTATGAGAAAAACCTACTTACTTCTTTTTGCATTGCTAATAAGCTCATCGATATTTGCACAACAACGCACACGAAGCTTCATGGGCTGGCACCTAGCAAAAGATGCACCAACAAAGCTAAACGAGCTAAAGTTAAATCTAGGCACCACTATTTTTGGATTATTTCCAGAGATAAGCTATGAACGAATTATAAGCGAAGACTTCAGTTTAGGTGCTAGTGCAGGAATTAGCTTGGGAGAAGAATATACCCTCGACTATGCTCTCACACCCTATGCTAGATGGTTTTTTGGAGGCAGCTCTACTAATCTCCAAAAGTATGGCGCAGGTTTTTTTATTGAACTCAATGGGTCACTATTCTCTAGAGACCATTCAGACATAGTTTACGAACATAGTTCATCCTCCACATTTTCTTCAAATAAGACGGGTGCAGGATTAGGATTAGCACTCGGTTGGAAATATCTATCAAAAAATAATTGGATAGGAGAATTTTATATGGGAGGTGGTCGCGATTTTACAAACGATAGTGGATATCCCAGAGTAGGGCTTACAATAGGAAAAAGATTCTAAAGATTAAAATACATATTACACAACACAATTTTTATGGATTCATTAAAGACAGTAACGAAACTATTTTGTTGCTGTTTTTTTATTTTCTATCCCAAGCCCATTAAAACAGAGTCAATTAATATACCAGTTGGAAATGTTACATTATAAAAACTATTGAAAATTATCAATCAATATCAAGTCAGACTCTAAGATTGTGGGTAAAACTTCATAAACACAATGTAGAGAGCAAACAAACTCTTATCTTTGCACTTTAAACAAAAATATTAATGATGAAAAAGTCTTTTGATTTTAAGAGAGTTTTGCCCGACCTAATGGCAATCGTAGCATTTGTTTTAATTTCATTTATCTACTTTGCACCAGCAGTTATGGATGGCAGAGTGATAACACAACACGACTCACTAGCAGCAGTTGGCCAAGGACAAGAACAGCGCGACTATATGGAGCGACACAATGGCGAACGCACTCGATGGAACATATCCATGTTTGCCGGAATGCCCTCGTATCAAATGAGCCCCACCTACGATTCGAGCAAACCACAAGACTTTGCAAAAAAAGCGTACTCATTATTTCTACCAAACTACGTATATCTAGTCTTCATAATGATGCTTGGCTTCTATATTTTGATGCGAGCATTCAGAGCCAGTCCTTTGCTTAGCGCCTTAGGAGCAATTGTGTGGGCCTTCTCATCATACTTTTTTATAATTATAGCCGCAGGACATATCTGGAAGTTTATTACCCTTGCCTATATTCCACCCACCATCGCAGGTATTGTATATGCCTATCGAAAGAAATATCTATTAGGAGGACTATTAGTCATGATATTTGTAGCGTTTCAAATATCATCAAACCATATACAAATGAGCTACTATTTTATGTTCATGATGCTGTTTATGGTAGTTGCTTATTTTGTAGATGCGATAAAAAACAAGAACCTTCCCGATTTTGCTAAAGCCACAGCAGTGATAGCGATAGCAGGATTGATAGGCGTGGCAGCCAATGGTAGCAACCTATATCACACATACGAATACTCAAAAGAGACAATGCGTGGAAAATCGGAACTCTCGCATCACGGAGCCGAAAACAAATCCGCAAACGGATTAGAGCGCGACTATATAACCGCATGGAGCTATGGAGTAGGCGAAACATGGACACTACTAGTACCCAACACCAAAGGAGGCGCATCAGTGCCACTATCGCACAACGAAAAAGCAATGAAAAAAGCACGCCCCGAATACCAAGAGATATATCAGCAAATAGGACAATATTGGGGCGAGCAACCAGGCACATCAGGACCAGTTTATGTAGGTGCTTTTGTGCTAGCACTTTTCGTATTGGGTCTCTTTATAGTAAAAGGACCAATGAAATGGGCACTACTAGTGGGAACAATATTCTCAATAATGCTATCGTGGGGTAAGAATTTTATGCCACTCACCGATTTTTTTATCGACTACGTACCGATGTATAATAAATTTCGAACTGTATCATCCATTTTAGTTGTAGCCGAGTTCACCATCCCACTTTTAGCAATACTAGCACTAAAAGAGATTATAGAAAATCCAAAAAGAGTTTTAGCAAACAAAAAAGCATTATATATCAGCTTAGGAGCCACAGGAGGCATATCACTTTTATTTGCCATTGCCCCCACCCTATTCTTTTCATCTTTCATTTCATCTTCGGAAATGCAAGCTTTGCAATCGCTACCTTCGGAGCATATACACCCTATAATGGCAAATCTTAAAGAGATGCGAATATCGATGTTCACAGCCGATGCATGGCGTAGCTTCATTATCATAGCCATTGGTAGCGCCATAGTGTGGCTACTTCTTACTAAAAAGATAAAAGCAGAATGGGCCGTAGCAGCCATTCTATTAGTATCACTAGCTGATATGTGGGATGTCAACAAACGCTACCTAAATGATAACGACTTCACACCACAATCGAGCCGTCAGCAAATGTTTGCAAAAACACCCACCGACGAATACATACTTCAAGACCCAACATTATATTACAGAGTACTAAATATGGCCACCAGCACCTTCAACGATGGCGTTACTCCATATTATCACAAAGTGATTGGTGGATACCATGCAGCTAAGCTTCGTAGATATCAAGACATTATTGATGTACATTTAACTGGCGAAATGAGACAATTGCAACAAGCAATTATCAACACACAGGGCAAGATGGACTCAGTTGACACTAATAGCTTTAAGGTGCTGAATATGCTAAATGCCAAGTGGGTAATAATGCCCAGTCAGGAAGGAACTATTCCTATCGAAAACCCATATGCCATGGGCAATGCATGGTTTGTAGATGAAATAATATTTGCAGACAATGCAGATGATGAAATAGAGGCACTATTCAACTTAAATTTGCACCATCAAGCAGTTGCCGACAAGCAGTTCGAGCACGTTTTATCAGGATTTGAAGTTGCACCAGCCGACTCAGCATCTACAATCGAGCTAATATCATACGATTCGAATATTTTTACATATAAATCATCATCAAGCAAACCCGAATTGGCAATCTTTTCTGAGGTTTATTACCCAAAAGGATGGCAAATAACTATTGATGGTGAACCAGCCCAAATGCTTCGTGCCAACTATACACTTCGTGCACTACCCATACCAGCGGGCGATCACACCATCGAATTTAAGTTCGAGCCCAAGAGCATCAAGGTTACAGACACAATTGCATACATAGCACTGCTAATTATGCTTCTCACTGCAGGATGGATAATTTATAAGCGATTAAAAAAGTAACTACACACCAAATTTAAATCATATGAAAACAAAACATTCATTATTTCTTGCATTGCTCCTCATCGTTGCATTGCCCACATTCTCGCAAGAGGATACAAGAAGCGAAATATTAAATCTGCCAGAGTCTGATTTCAACTTTGTGAACAAAGCCCGCCGACTATTAGGCACATATATCAAAGATGGCAATATTGTAGAGGCTACCAAAGTTAAAGATGCCCTACTCGACGAGTATCATGGAGAGCTAAGCGAAGCTTTTTATAATGTAGAGTATATACATCTACTATATGCATTAGGCGAATACGACACATTAGCCAATTTTATGGAGATTATCAATTTTGAGCAACTTGTTTCATCAAACGTAAAGACATCATCCCAAACCGATAATTTGAGGGATATCCTATTCGAAAATACTATTGCCTATAATGACGTTATAGCAATCGATATCAGAGAAAATGTAGAAGATGAAATGGTGAGAGACTTCATCCTACTTGTATTAAACGATATTTCAGACACATCACGCAGAGGCACCCCCGAATGGCAGGCAAAGATGGATAACACAAACAAGCTAGCAAGTGAATATTTGGCACAACACCCTGATAGCCCTTACGACGAGTTTGTAAGAAAACATATCAGATTCGAGTTTAAAGATGCAGACTGGGGCTTCTATTGGGATTTTGGTCTGGGTGGCACAATAAATGGAAGCGAGCTCAGAAATAACATTGGTGGAGGTGGTTTTGCCGCCACAATGGGATTCGAATACAGATATAGAACCGTATTGGGACAATTCAATATCGAAATTGCAGACTCAAAGCTTGCAAAAGATATCAATATCAACAATACCACTTGGAATAAAAACTCTAGCTCCACCAACGTATCCTTTGCCCTAAGTGCAGGATATTTGTTATTGGAAAACAAGCGATGGAGCATATATCCATTAGCTGGAGCTGGCTATGCTAGTATTTATGCCGATGGTGAACAGACTAAAGAAAATCCAAACCTGAAGAAGCTTAAAATAAATACCTTTTATCCAGAGGTAGGCTTTGGTATCGATTTCAAGTCTTATTATACTGAACCATTTACGATGGAGAGATCACCCTTTGGCAGAGTTTCTCTAAAATATAAATATAAGATGTATAGTTTTGATCGAAAAGACCCCATCTTCAAGGGACACCAACATTTTATCACTCTCAGCTACGGATTGGGTGGACGACCTCAGAAAAGAGTTAAGTAATAATTAATGATATAATATTAAGGGCTGA
>CAYTQG010000076.1:0-11442 GCA_964439965.1 uncultured Proteiniphilum sp. | reverse complement strand
GGGTTCATATTCGCCAGCAAGGCGAACGTAGGTTCAAGTCCTGCCTCCGCAACTAAGAAAAAAGGAAAATCGAAAGGTTTTTCTTTTTTTATTTTCAAATATCGCCATCTTTCTTTATCTTCGCTATCGTAATCCCCATTACGGTAATCCCCATTACGATAACCGACAAAAGACAAAGATTATGAAGTTCTAAGACAGGCAAAAAGAAATCTCTTTACTAGAAGAAATTGAGAAACGATCCCATAATAATGCTCAAATGACGTTTATGGTGGGACGCAGACGAATAGGAAAGACACGATTGCTACTTCAAGCTTACAAAGAAAGCACATACATTTATCTATTTGTAGCAAAAAAAAATGAAGCACTTCTTTGTGAGGAGTTTGTTGAAGAAATAAAGCAAGCTTTAGGAATCACAATTTATGGAGACTTCAAAACCTTTAGTCAGCTTTTTGGATACCTAATGGAATTATCCAAGACACATCACTTCACATTAATAATAGATGAGTTTCAGGAATTTGATAATATCAACTCCTCCATTTTCTCAGACATGCAAAATATATGGGATAGCAACAAAGATGAAAGTAAGATAAACCTCATCATGAGTGGCTCCATATATTCAATGATGAAAAGAATTTTTGAAGGATCAAAAGAACCATTATTCGGAAGAGCAACTAATAGAATACACCTTAAAGCATTTGATATATATACGATAAAAGAGATATTATCTGACTTCGCACCCTCCTATACCAATGAAGATCTTTTGGCGTTTTATATGCTTACAGGGGGAGTCGCCAAATATATCGAACTCTTAGTGATGTCAAACTCATTCACACTCAAATCGATTATAGATGCAGTTTTTGATGATAATTCATTATTTCTCTCCGAAGGCAAAAACATATTGATAGAGGAGTTTGGCAAAGATTATGGCAATTACTTTTCCATATTATCACTTATTGCTTCAGGCAAAACATCAAGAGTAGAAATAGAGTCGATAATGGAAATTCAAACAGGGGGATTTCTTGATCGTCTTGAATCGGAGTTTGGACTTATAAGAAAGGTACGTCCAATATTGGCAAAACCTAATAGTAGGACTGTTAAGTATGTAATAGACGATAACTTTCTAAACTTCTGGTTTCGTTTTATTTACAAATATCGTAGCGCAGTAGAAGCATCTAATCTTGATTACCTAAAACAAATAGTAATGAGAGATTATAAAATGTACAGTGGTTATATATTAGAAAAGTATTTTACAGAAAAGATTAAGCTTGAAAAACAGTATAGCAATATTGGAAGCTACTGGGAGCGAAACAATCAAAACGAAATTGATATAGTGGCTATTAATGATCTTGAAGAAAAGGTATTAATTGCTGAAGTGAAGCGTAATAAAGATAAAATATCAATAGACTATCTCGAAGAAAAGGCCGTAAAACTCAAAAGTAAGCTAAAAAGCTACTCATTTCAGTACAAAGGCTTTTCAATAAACGATATGTAATATTATCGTAATCCCCATTACGGTAATCCCCATTACGATAATATAAAAGAAAAATAAAACCCATTCGTGCTACAACAATAGTAACACAAATGGGTTTTCACATTTTTATAAATCTTAAAATACTAGTAAGTCAACGCTCTTGGCAATGTTTTAGCCTCCTCAACCCACTTTTCTACTGACGTAAGTGATGGAGTTCTTCTAACAAGATTTTTCTCCTCATTCACCTCTTCCATTTTTGCAGTAAGGTTTTCAGCATTTCTCTGAGCCAGTTCAGGCACAGTATCTACTCCAGCAGCCTCAAGTAATTCGGCATACTCCTGTCCTACACCGGTAATTCTGAACAAATCAACCATATTGGCAAATCTAAGAATTAGCTTTGGTGAAATGCCAGTTGCCTCAGCAAGATCTTTACGTTGCTTTGGCGAAAGAGCGTTTTCAAGAAGTTTGTCAGAAGTACTCACACCTGCATCTCTCAATTTCTGCCCCATTACTGGACCGATACCTTCAATTTCTTCAATTTTGTAGTTAGCCATAGTTTATATTCAAATTTAATTATATTATTTCATCTCTATCAAATATACATATTACAGTGTCACAAGCTATCAATAGATGCAAACTTGGTGCTCAAACTGTGGATATTTTCCACACATTCGCCATAATCTACATTTTCTCTAAAGCCTCACCCAACTCATCCGTTAGCTCAAGATTGTGGAACACACTCTGCACATCGTCCTCATCTTCAAATGCCTCTATCATCTTCATTATAGATAAAGCCTGCTCCAGAGGTAGTTCCTCAGTATGATTAGGTATTCTTTCAAGCTCAGCACTCTGTGTCGCTACTCCAAGTTCGTTAAGCTTCTCCGACACCTTTCCAAAATCAGCAAAAGCAGAATAAATAAGATAAACCTCATCCTCCTCTTCAAAAGAGTCAGCACCATATTCAATAAGCTCAAGCTGAAGCTCTTCCCAATCCATTTCGAGGTTCTCCTTCAAAATAGTGAAAACTCCAAATCTATTAAATATAAACTCAAGTGAGCCATTAGTGCCAAGGCTACCACCATATTTATTAAAAATAGACCTCACGATAGCCACCGTACGATTAGAATTGTCTGTCATACATTCCACAAACACTGCAATACCATTAGGGCCATATCCTTCGAAGCTCATAAACTCATAGTTTTTTGAGTCAGCCCCCGAAGCCCTCTTTATTGCCCTTTCAATATTATCCTTAGGCATATTAGCCCCACGTGCATTTTGCAATGCATTACGCAATGCCGGGTTTGTTTCAGGATTCCCATCTAGCCCATTCTCCTTCACGGCTACAGTTATTTCCTTCAAAATACGTGCAAAAATCTTTGCTCTCTTCTTATCCTGAGCCCCTTTCCTTGCTTTTATATTAGACCATTTACTATGTCCAGCCATTTTATTTCTTTTATTTTTTTGTGATTATTACAAAGATAATAAAACTTTGTCCATGCTAAAAATCTAAACCACTGACACTAGCCCATTTAAATATCTATCCCCATGATATAGAATGCAAAAGCAAACTTATCGGATGCCTCATTTATTATAGCCTCTGTAGATTTTCCAGCACCATGGCCTGCATTGGTATCAATACGAATTAGAGTTGGATTATCACACCCCTGCTTGTCCTGAAGCTCTGCTGCAAACTTATAGCTATGGGCAGGCACCACACGATCATCATGATCGCCAGTTGTAATCATAGTAGCAGGATAGCATACACCTTCTCTAACATTATGTACCGGTGAATATCCTTTTATATATTCAAACATTTCCAAGCTATCCTCAGATGTGCCATAATCGTAGGCCCAACCTGCACCAGCCGTAAATGTATGATATCTCAACATATCCAAAACGCCAACTGCAGGAAAGGCCACTTTAGCTAGCTCTGGCTCCATCGTCATAGTAGCACCAACAAGCAAGCCCCCATTAGAGCCACCCGAAAGAGCTAAATAATCAGACGAAGTATAATTATATGCCTTCAGATACTGAGCTGCCGCAATAAAATCTTTAAATACATTCAATTTATTAAATTGTCGCCCACCATCGTGCCAAGTCTTACCATACTCGCCGCCACCTCTTATATTAGCTACGGCATACACCCCTCCATTATCCATCCACACAGCATTAGCCACGCTAAATGATGGAGTAAGGCTTGTATTAAAGCCACCATAACCATATAAAATAGTTGGGTTTTTTCCATCCAGTTTAATACCTTTTTTATACGAAATCATCATTGGTATAGTAGTGCCATCAAACGAAGTATAGAAAACCTGTTTCGACTCATATTCATCAGGATTAAAATTGATTGCAGGCTTCATATATAAGTTCGACTCACCTGTCTTAACATCAAAATCATAAATCGTTCCTGGAGTCACATAATTGCTGAACGAATAATAAAGCGTTGTCTCGTCCCTCTTTCCAGAGAAACCACCAGCAGAACCCTGCCCCGGTAGATTTATTTCTCGCACCAAATTGCCATCATAGCTATACTGATATACTACATCTAGTGCGTCCTTCATATAATGAGCAAAAAAGAAACCTCCACCCGTCGAAATGTCAAGTACATTTTCAGTTTCGGCTATCACATCCACCCAATTATCAGATGTAGGATTATCCACATTCACCTTAACCAATCTATTGTTCTCAGCTCCCAGATTGGTATGCAAGTATATAGTCTCGCCAATATTGTCAACCACATAAGTAGTGGTTTCAAAATTATCAAGAATAGGAACGATTGGAGAATTATCGCTGCTCAAGCTCTTTATATAAAGCTCATTGCCAGTAGTAGAAACCGATGTAGAAATAATCAAATAGTTTTGATCATCAGTCACATACCCACTAATATATCTTCTAGGAGTGGCCTCACCACCAAATACAAGTATATCATTTTCTTGTGGTGTATTTAGCTTATGGAAGTATAGTTTGTGCTTGTCCGTCATCTGCGAAAGCTCGCTACCCTCGGGCTTATCATAGCTTGAATAGTAGAAACCATCGTTGTTTCGCCACGAAATACCGCTAAACTTCACATCTATCAGCGTATCGCCTATTTGTGTTTTAGTTTCGGCATCCAACACTATCACTTTTCGCCAGTCCGACCCGCCCTCTGAAATCATATAAGCACACAACGAACCATCTTTACTAAAGCTAACCCCCGCAAGCGATGTAGTTCCATCCTCCGAGAATTTATTAGGATTAATAAAAACTTCTTCAGCTCCCTGTTCATCTGTTCTATACAACACAGACTGATGCTGCAGCCCATCATTCTTATAGAAATAGGTATATTTTCCCTCCTTAAACGGAGCAGAAATCTTTTCATAATTCCATAAGTCAGTAAGCTGTTTATTTATCTTATCGCGAAAAGGAATTCGGCTTAGGTAGTCATACGTAACCTCGTTTTGATTTTTAACCCAATCCTTTGTCTCTTGCGACAAGTCATCCTCAAGCCAACGATACGGATCGCCCACTTCATTATCAAAGTAAACATCCACATGATTCGATTTTCGTGTTTCTGGATAAACACCATCAAATTTTTGAGCCATCAAGTTCATAGCAAAAATAGAGCTTAAAGCAACAATAAAACTCCTTTTCATTTTCTTCTATTTAAGTTAGTAATATAATTCTCTACTTAGGCATTTTTCTAGGCTGAACCATATTTTCCGGCTTCAAAATATCATCAAGTTGCTCTTTTTCAAGCAATCCACTCTCAAGTACAAGTTCATAAACACCTTTGCCAGTGCTTAATGCCTCTGCTGCAAGTTTTGTAGATGCCTCATAACCAATAAATGGATTTAGCGCAGTAATCAGGCCAATGCTATTCATCACCATAGCGTGAGTATGTTCTTTATTAGCAGTAATACCCACCACACAACGAGTTCTGAGAGTCTCAATTCCTTGAATCAATATTTCAATATTCTCAAGAATCGAATAAGCCATAATTGGCTCCATCACGTTCAACTGCAGCTGGCCAGCCTCCGAAGCCATAGTTACCGTCAGGTCGCTCCCTATCACCTTATAAGCAATCTGATTTACCACCTCAGGAATCACAGGATTAACCTTTCCTGGCATAATTGATGAACCCGGCTGCATTGGTGGCAGGTTTATCTCGTTTAATCCTGTGCGAGGACCTGACGACAATAGTCTTAAGTCATTGCTAATCTTTGAAAGCTTAACAGCCAAACGCTTAATAACTGCCGAATTCATAATAAACACACCCGTATCGGAGGTAGCCTCCACGAGGTTTGGTGCAAGCTCAACAGGCACACCCGAAATCTCAGCCAAATAGTTGGTACACAAACCAGCATATTCTGGATCAGAGTTAATTCCAGTACCAATTGCTGTAGCTCCCATATTAGTTAAGCACAACAACATCTTGTTTTGACTCAAACGCTCCACTTCTTCTTCCAAGGTCACTGCAAACGCCTCAAATTCTTGCCCCAGCGTCATAGGCACAGCATCTTGTAGCTGCGTGCGCCCCATTTTTATAATATCTTCAAATTCCACACCTTTAGCCCTGAAAGCATCCAGAAGATTTTTCACAGCATCAGTTAGCGACCCAATACTGCGATAAATAGCAATTTTGAGTGCAGTTGGGTAAGCATCATTGGTAGATTGTGACAAGTTCACATGATTATTAGGATGACAGTGCTTATATTCGCCTTTTTCGTAACCCAAAATTTCGAGAGCACGATTAGCAATCACCTCATTAGCATTCATATTAGTAGAAGTCCCTGCTCCACCCTGAATCATATCTACAACAAAAAACTCATGTAAGCTTCCATCTTTTATCTCGTCACAAGCCTTCACAATAGCATCCTTAACTTTCTCGTCCATCAATCCCAAATGATGATTAGCCATTGCAGCCGCTGCCTTCACATCGGCCAATGCATTCACAAACTGAGGATAATGAAATAATCTTGAGCGACTAATGTTAAAGTTTTCTACAGCTCTCACTGTCTGAATACCGTGATAGTATTCCACCGGTATCTCCATTTGACCAAGCAAGTCGTGCTCAGTACGGGTTTTTCCACTTAGTTTCATAAGCAATAAAAATTGAATTTAAAGTTTTGTGAGATATCTCACCGTATTACGTTTTATATTTCGTGAACAAATATACAAAAGATACTTCAACATCTGTTAGCATCTATCACTGTTTATTTCTGTACACTTTTATAATATGCTTGTGATTCGGTTGTTATTCGGTTGTTATTCGGTGGTTATTCGGTGGTTGTTCGGTTGTTATTCGATTGTTATTCGATTGTTATTCAGTTGTTATTCGATTGATATTCGATTGATATATGCAGAGATACAAAAAAGCCTGACAGTTCTAAAAACTATCAGGGCTTTAATCTTTGGCGGTATGGACGGGACTCGACCCGTCTCGCCTATGGCGAGATGACAGGGAGGTATTCCAACCAGTTACTTTTTATTTTGATAGTTATCGATAAGTATCCGTAGATACACAGAATTATAACGTTTAATCTCTTTTTCCCTGATAATTGCTTCACGCTTGGTTTCAAAATGCTCTAAATACACCAAGCGCCAAGGCATTTTACGGGAAGTATATCTGCTCTCACCATTATTGTGTTGAGCAAGACGATACTCTATATTCCGAGTATAACCTTTATAATAAGTACCATCAATCTCAGACTGAATAATATAAACGACAAATGACATCTGTTTTTTATGAAAGATACAAAAAAAGCCTGACAGCTGTGAAACTATCAGGTTTTAATATTTTGGCGGTATGGACGGGACTCGAACCCGTCTCGCCTATGGCGAGATGACAGGCAGGTATTCCAACCAGTTGCTTTTTATTTTGATAGTTATCGATAAGTATCCGTAGATACACAGAATTATAACGTTTAATCTCTTTTTCCCTGATAATTGCTTCACGCTTGGTTTCAAAATGCTCTAAATACACCAAGCGCCAAGGCATTTTACGGGAAGTATATCTGCTCTCACCATTATTGTGTTGAGCAAGACGATACTCTATATTCCGAGTATAACCTTTATAATAAGTACCATCAATCTCAGACTGAATAATATAAACGACAAATGACATCTATTTTTTATGAAAGATACAAAAAAAGCCTGACAGTTATAAACTATCAGGCTTTTACCTTGGCGGTATGGACGGGACTCGAACCCGCGACCCCCTGCGTGACAGGCAGGTATTCTAACCAACTGAACTACCACACCAATTTGTTTTGCTAACTGTCTTCTCTAACTCTTTAGTGAAGCACCTTGCGTTATTTCTTGTTAGCGAGTGCAAAGATAGGTACTTTTTCATTACTACCAAACTATTTTGAAGAAAAAATCACTTTTTATGCAAAATAGTTTGCACTCGCCAGCAGAAACGCCATTTAAAGGCTTAAAACGCTATTTCAACCATTCGTCAAACCAATTAAAAAATTCACGTTGAAATAGTATTGCATTTTGTGGTTGGAAAATCCAGTGGTTCTCATCAGGATAAATTAATAAGCGAGATGGAATGTCGCGAAGTTGTGCAGCATTAAATGCCATCATACCTTGTGAAGCCAAAATGCGATAATCCTTCTCACCATGAGTAATCATTATCGGAGTATCCCATTTATCCACAAAACGGTGAGGCGAAGTTGCGTAAGTTTTCTGAGCTACAGCATTCGATTTATCCCAATACGGTCCACCCATATCCCAATTTGCAAACCACATCTCCTCCGTTTCCAAATATTGAGCCTCAAGATTGAATATTCCGGCATGAGCCAAGAAAGCTTTAAAACGCTTATCATGATTACCGGCTAACCAGAAGGTTGAAAAACCTCCATAGCTTGCACCAGTACATCCAAGGCGATCACTATCAACAAACGGCTCAGCAGATACAGCATCAATAGCCGAAAGATAGTCTTTCATATTCTGACCACCATAATCACCACTAATTTGTTCTAACCACTCTTGACCAAAACCTGGCAATCCACGTCTATTAGGTGCCACAATAATATATCCATTGGCAGCCATCATCTGCAAATTCCAACGATATGACCAAAACTGGCTAACAGTGCTTTGTGGTCCACCCTGGCAATATAGTAAAGTAGGATATTTCTTCTCAGGATCAAAATTAGGAGGATAAACCACCCATGTCAACATCTTCTTGCCATCAGTAGTGTCAATCCATCTCTCTTCCACATCCCCCATCGTAACTTGCTCAAGAATATGCTTATTTTCAAACGAAAGTTCAGTTGCCTCACCATTAGTTAGGCTCACCGAGTATATCTCGTCGGGTTGAGACATAGAGTGTCGCTTAGCAATCAATTTGTCGCCCGCCAAAGCCACCGAAGCATAATCATGCTTACCCTCCGTAATGGGCTTAATTTCTTTCGAATCAATATCAGCACTAAACAATTGAGTTTTTGCCTCCACACATGCCACAGTATATAATGAGCTATTATCCTCATTCCAGATAAAGGCGTCGGTATTATAATCGAAATTTTCCGAAACATCAGTCTTCTCACCACTTGCCAAATCCATCACAAACAAGCGACTCTTATCAGCCTCATAACCATCACGCTCTTGGCTTTGCCATGCAAGCTTAGTACCATCAGGCGAAAACTGCGGATTCATATCATATCCCATCATTCCCTCAGTCATATTAGTAGTCTTGCCACTCTCCACATCATAAAAATAGATATTAGAGTTGGTTGACACTGCATACTCCTTACCAGTTTTCTTGCGAGAAGTATAAGCAATAGTTTTACTATCAGGGCTCCAAGCCACCTGTTCGGTACCACCAAATGGCAACATAGGTGCTTCGTATGGCTCACCCTCAAGCAAATCCACTATATTCGAAACCTTATTATCGGCAAAATCAGCCACAAAAACGTGGGGAATTTCCTCCACCCAATGATCCCAATGCTTATACATCAAGTCGTTAACCACACGCCCCGAAGCCTGTGGCAAATCAGGATGAAGATCTTGCGCATTTTCGCCATACTTCACATTCTTAATTAAAAGAACTCTCTTCTCGTCTGGAGAAAATACAAAACCATTAACCCCACCCTTCACATCACTAATCTGACGCATACCACTCCCGTCGGGCTTTATAGTCCATATCTGCGATGAGCCACTCTCATTACTTAAAAAGGCGATACGCTCACCATTTCTTATCCACTGCGGATTACTCTCGCGCGCATTAGTGAAAGTAAGCCTTTTCTTATTCTCACCATCCGCATCCATCACAAAGAGCTCAGGATTAGTAGAATTTTGATCAATGCTCACATACGTAACCTGATAAAGAATTTTCGACTTATCGGGCGATAGCACCACGTCACCAATTCGTCCAAAACTATAGAGCACCTCAGGAGTCATCAATCCATTATCCACCTTAATAGTAGATTTGCCGATCACCTCAACCATGCCCTGCGCACCATCCTTCTGCTGATTAGCCATATCGCCACACGACGAAAGCAAAGCCCCAGCCAATGTCATAGTCATAAATAAAGATTTAAAATGCATACTTTTTAAATTTAATAATATATCTCGATAAAATTTCTATTCGTTGCCACCCACAATATAGCCATCCTTCATATGTACTGTTCTATCGGTAATAGAAGCCAACTGCTCATCGTGCGTCACAATCACAAAAGTTTGATTAAGTTTATCTCTAAGCTCAAAAAAAAGATTGTGCAGCTCCACCTTATTTTCCGTATCAAGGCTTCCCGATGGCTCATCAGCAAATACCACAAGCGGATCATTTATAAGAGCCCTAGCCACAGCCACACGCTGCTTCTCTCCACCCGACAGCTCCGATGGCTTATGCTCCATACGCTCCGTTAGGCCCATCATCTTTAGCAACTCCTTAGCTTTATCCTCAGCCTCTGCTCGTCGCTTATTACCAATCAATGCCGGAATCATCACATTCTCGAGCGCAGTAAACTCTGGCAACAATTGATGAAACTGAAACACAAAACCTATATTTTTGTTTCTAAAGTCGGCCAACTTCTTTTGTCCCAACTTGCTCAAATCATGATTATCAATCAACACCCTACCCGAATCGGGCCTATCCAGCGTTCCCATAATCATCAGCAATGTAGTTTTGCCGGCACCACTTGCACCCACAATCGACACCACCTCGCCCCTCTTCACTTGCAAGTCGATACCATTAAGCACCTCCAATGAGCCAAAGCTCTTACGTATTTGCTCTACTCTTATCATCTCTTATTTTATATTGATGATGCGAAGATACAAAAAAGGATTCGTTGTTCGATTATTGTTCAGTTGTTATTCGGTTGTGATTCATTAAACAAAAACAAGCCATAAACGGTTAATCATCATATGAAAGATTTATCAAACTACAGAGAAGACTACCGTCGTGGCGAATTAAATGAGTCCGATGTGAAAGCCAATCCATTTCAACAATTCGAAATATGGATGCAGGACGCAATCAATAACAAAGGTTTCGAGCCCAACGCAATGTCGGTAGCCACAGCCACACCCGATGGGAAACCTTCTATTAGAGTGGTACTGCTTAAAGAGCTCACCAACCAAGGATTTGTATTCTTCACCAATTATAATAGTCGCAAGGGCAACGAAATAGCCCACAATCCCCACGCAGCTATCGTCTTCGATTGGCACGTAATGGAGCGACAAGTACGCATAGAAGGCAGAATAGAGAAAATATCAGAACACGAGTCCGATACCTATTTCAATTCCCGCCCCGAAGGAAGCAAAATTGGTGCATGGGTGTCGCCACAAAGTCAAGTGGTGAAAGGACGCGAAGAGTTGGACAAACTTCAACTGCAAACTGAGCAACGATTTGAAGGCGACGACATACCCCGCCCACCTCATTGGGGAGGATATATTTTGCTCCCTACAAAAATAGAGTTTTGGCAAGGACGCCCTAGCCGATTGCACGATAGAATATTGTACACCAAAACCAATAACCACTGGACGAT
>CAYTQG010000075.1:0-11559 GCA_964439965.1 uncultured Proteiniphilum sp. | reverse complement strand
TTAATAGGTAGTGCACTTAATTTTTAAACATTAATAGATTATGAAGAAAAAGAAAATCATTTTAGTAATAGCAATAGTTTTTGGGACTATGCTGAGCATGCCATCCTTTTCACAAATAAGATTCGGTATTAAAGCAGGAGTAGATTTAGATAATGCAACATTAAATAGTAGCGCATTCAAAGTAGAGAACCTAACATCCTTCCAGGTTGGGCCTTCGATGGAGCTAATGTTACCTGTTTCGAATGTTGATTTCGGTATCGACTTATCGCTATTATATTCTGATAATAGAATGACTGTGGATAATGTAACTGGCAGTGAGTCAAAAAAAGATGTATCTAATAGATATTTGATGTTGCCACTGAATGCTAAAATTAAATTTGACTTAGGGTCTGATATGTTTAAGCTATATGGCTTAGCGGGTCCATATGCTGGATATCTTATTTCGGGCGACAAGATTGATTTCACTCAAATAGGAGATGACATAAAAGCTAAATCTTTTCAAGGAGGTTTAAATTTTGGTGTGGGAGTTGAATTGTTTAACTTTGTTCAGGTGGGAGCAAACTATAAAGTGAAACTGACAGACAACTACTCAACCGAGAAGCCTGAGTGGAATGACCCTCTTAATGGTAAGTCGCAAACTTGGAGTTTGACCGCCGCTATATATTTCTAAGATAATGATATGAAATTTGCTGATGTAGTATTGCCTTTGCCATTAGATGGCCTGTTTACCTATTCTATACCTGACAACATTATAAACAGTGTTGAAATTGGATATAGGGTAATCGTTCCTTTTGGGGCAAGGAAGTACTACACAGCTATTATAGTTAGCATCCATGAAAACAAACCTAACAATTACGAAGTAAAACCGATTGACTCTGTAATTGATACCTTTCCCTTAATCAATTTTCAACAGCTTAAATTGTGGCGCTGGATAGCTTCATACTATATGTGCTCAATAGGTGAAGTGTATAATGCGGCAGTGCCTGCAAGGCTTAAAATGGAGAGTGAGACATTTATTTCACTAACCCATGATAAATCTACTGAGGCTAATCTTACAACAATTGAGCAGAATATAATCTTACTTCTTGATAAAAAGAATAATCAAAAGATATCAGATATATCAAAAGAGCTAAAGGTAAAGGATATTCTGCCATATACTCACTCTCTTTCTTTTAAAGGATTGGTAACCATAGAGGATAATGTGGTAGAGAGATATAAGCCCAAAGTTGAGACCTTTGTTAAACTTAATACTAGCCTGCAAGATGTTGAGCGAGTTATTGGTAGTGCACAAAAGCAATTAGAACTATATCGAATACTTGTGGATGAATTTAATAATTCAGGAAAAGATAGTATCCTACGCAAGGATATTACAAAGCGAACAGGATGTTCATCATCAGTATTGGCGGGGCTAATTGCAAAAAATGTATTGATTGAGTTTCAGGAGGAGATTAGCAGAATTAATCAAAACTTCAACTTCTCACGCAAAGCATACCCATTAAGTCAATACCAAAAGAAGGCGTATGATAATATAAATAAAGTATTTGAGAATAAAAATGTTTGCTTACTGCATGGTGTTACATCAAGCGGTAAGACTGAGATTTATATTCACCTTATTTTAGAGCAAATTAAAAAAGGGAAGCAAGTATTGTTTTTAGTGCCAGAGATAGCACTAACTACTCAGCTTACAATGCGACTTCAAGCTGTGTTTGGTAAAGATTTGGGGGTATATCACTCGCGCATAAATGATAATGAGCGTGCCGAGATATGGCTAAAGATGCAATCTGAGACTCCATTTAAAATAGTAATCGGTGTAAGGTCGTCAATATTCCTGCCTTTTAAAAACCTTGGACTTGTGATTGTGGATGAGGAGCATGAACCAGGATATAAGCAAATGGACCCATCACCAAGATATCATGCGAGGGATACATCAATTGTTATAGCTCATAATTTTGGAGCAAAAGTATTGCTTGGATCTGCTACTCCTGCTATTGAAACATATCACAATACAGAGATAGGCAAGTATGGTATTGTATCGCTGTCGCAACGATATGCCGATATCGAAATGCCAAATATAATTCTAGAGAATACAAAGGAGCTACGTCGAAAAAAGATAATGAAATCACTACTCACGCCTTTAATGATTGATGAGATAAGCACTGCTCTTGAAAATAATAAACAGATTATTTTATTTAGGAATAGGCGTGGCTTTGCACCTGTGCTAGAGTGTAAGTTTTGTGGGTGGACACCCAAGTGCAAGAATTGTGATGTTGCACTCACTTACCATAAGTATCAGAATCAACTAAAATGCCATTACTGCAATGCGACTTATAGGGTAGTGCATCAGTGCCCTTCGTGTAATGAAAATAGTGTTGAACAATTGGGTATGGGTACTGAAATGCTACAGGATGAGGTGAATCGATTGTTTCCAGATGCAGTTGTAGAAAGAATGGATATGGATACTACTCGTGGTTGCAACAACTATGAAGAGATTATATATAACTTTCAAGAAGGACACACCGATATACTTGTTGGTACTCAGATGCTATCAAAGGGGCTTGACTTTGAGAATGTGGCTATTGTTGGTATTGTGGCAGCTGATGGATTACTTAATCATCCAGACTTTAGATCGCACGAAAGAGGATTTCAATTGATGATGCAAACTGCTGGTCGCGCTGGTCGTAAAGGAGAGCAAGGAAAAGTGATTATCCAGGCTGCAGATCCTGAAATAAGCCTATTCGCCTATCTTCAGGCTAATGATTATCTTAGCTTTTATAGGCTACAGATGTCAGAAAGAAAGTTTTTTAATTATCCGCCTTATACCAAACTAATTACTATAACTTTTAGGCATAGATACGAAAACATTGTTGACAAAGGCTCAGCTAACTTTGCCAATTTACTTAAGCAATCGTTGGGTGATATGGTGCTGGGGCCCAATAAGCCTGTAATAAGTTATATAAAACGATATCATATTCGTGAGATACTATTAAAATTGGATAGCAGTATTCATCATGTAAGAGTGAGGGATTTAATAAGCTCGGTTACAAAGGAGTTTCGCGGGATAGATAACTTTCGCTACATAAATATTCAGTATGATGTAGATCCAGTATAATCTTTTGGTAGTTGATATAGAAAGAGTTGAGTCTAATACTCAACCTCTTTAATTAAATATATTTGAGTAGTGTTTTTAACCCCAATAACACCTGCATCTATTTGAAATCTTATTACAGCAGATACTTTTTCTGATTCGTGTTCGGTTATCGACTCAACAAGGGTAAATAAGTTCTGTGGAGATTCTTTACTCAATTTATCATTCAATGCACGTGCTATTTGTAAATACTCGTAATTTGAAAGTCCGGTTTCGTTCCTCTTTAGGCATACATCGCATGAGCCACAATCTTGAATCTTTTTTTCATTGAAATATACCAATAGCATCCTGCTTCTACAAAACTTATCGTTCTCGGCATAATCAGTCATAGCCTCTATACGCTTTTGTAGCCTATCCCTTCTCACTTCAAATATATCTCTAGGTATTGAAACAAACTTAGTATCCTCTCTTGAAGTTTTGTAAATAATAAATGGAGTTTTCTTTTGTGGTACGTAATCTATATGCCGTAATTTTGATAATTGAACCAGTGTTTGATATACCTCATTTCGTGTGCGATTAAGGCTGGTTGCAATAAAACCCTCATCAATATATACATAGTCGGCAAAAATACCAGTATAGTTACGAAGTATTATGTATAATATTTCAGAACTAATTTCGGAGAGATTAAGCGTATATAATTCATTTCTAAGAGCCAATACTTTTATTTGCGACTTTACATCCACCTCGTCAGTGTATTCAATATAACCGGCAAGCTCTAATAATTTTAGTGCATGGTGTGTTTGAAGATGTGGTAGCCTATATGGTAAACAAAACTCATAAAGATTGAAATCAAATACTCTATTGATGCCTGATCCTACAGCTATTTGATAATAATTGCCCAAAGCTTCATATACCCTTTTGATTAGCTCACGTTTGGGGAAAGCATCAGTAACTCTCTTCTTTAGCTTTGTAGAGTCTGTCTTAAAAAACAAAACTGTGGCATACGATCGTTTGCCGTCTCGTCCAGCACGTCCAGCCTCCTGATAATACTCTTCAAGAGAATTGGGCAAATCCATATGTACTACTAAACGTACATCGGGCTTATCAATTCCCATCCCAAAGGCATTGGTAGATACTATAATCCTGATCTTATCTTCTTTCCACGCGTTTTGTTTGAATACTTTATCTTCATGCGATAGTCCCGCATGAAAGAAGTCTGCTGAGATATTGTTCTCTCTAAGAATAAGTGCAATCTCTTTTGTTTGCCTGCGGCTACGCACATAAACTATGCCTGTCCCTTTTACAGAATTAATGATATGAATTAATTCTTTAATTTTGTCCTCTGTGTTGCGTACAACATATGATATGTTTTTTCTTACGAAGCTAGCTCTGAAAATGTTTTTTTTCTTAAACTTTAGCTTCTTCTGAATATCATCGGCTACTTCTTTTGTGGCAGTGGCAGTTAGTGCAAGTACTGGAATGTTTGGAAGCTCATTACGTATATCAGCTATCTTTAAATATGATGGCCTGAAGTCGTAGCCCCATTGTGAAATACAGTGAGACTCGTCAACTACCAAAAGGCATACATTCATAGCACGTAGTTTGACAAGGAAAAGATCGGTTGATAATCGTTCGGGTGATACGTAAAGAAATTTATAATCGCCAAATATGCAGTTCTCAAGTGTAGCAATAATATCCTGACGAGACATGCCAGAGTATATTGCAGCAGCCTTTATTCCCTTTGACCGTAGGTTGTCCACCTGGTCCTTCATTAGTGCGATTAATGGAGTTACTACAATGCAAATACCTTCCATTGCCATTGTAGGCACCTGGAAGGTAATTGATTTTCCACCGCCTGTTGGCATCAGGCCTAGTGTGTCTTTTTTATCCCAAACCGACTCAATTATTTGTTCTTGAAGAGGGCGAAATGAATTATAGCCCCAATATTCATTAAGGATATCATGAAAAATCTTACTCTTCATCTTACATTCTGATTATAAAATATAAAGCTTTACTATTCCTTTATATCTTTCACCATTAATTGAGTGTATGTGTTTGCGCCATGCCTGTTTTCTTCTATTGTGTAACAGATGTTTATGGGCAGCTTTGCTTTTATTCGCTTATAATGCTCATCAGAGCTAAATGCAATAGCCTGCATTGGCGATTTAATCGTATCGTCAACTAGTTCTAGCTTGATGTGGTGAAATCCACGACCTACCAACTTGCTACCACCTGAATCGAATACATTTTCGGAAACAAAAAGAGGATTTTCGTTTTCGGGACCGAAAGGACTAAACAAAGCAAGATCTTGAACAAACTTGGGTGTGATTTTGTCGAATGATATGTATGCATCAACAATAATTTGAGGCTGCATAGTTTTCGATTCAATCTCCTTGAATGAAATAGACTCAAAGCGACGTTTAAATTCGGCAAAGTTTTCTTCTCTAAGTGTTAGCCCTGCTGCATAAGTATGGCCTCCAAAGTTCTCTAGAATATCTTTACAAGATTCGATGGCTTTGTAAACATCAAAATTATTAACTGATCGCGCCGATCCTGAAATCATATCTCCCGACTTAGTCAGAATTACCGCAGGGCGATAATACTTCTCTGTTAATCTAGATGCTACAATGCCGATAATACCTTTGTGCCATTCCTCGTTGTAAATAACCAAGCTCTTATAATCTCTGCTTTTTAGGATAGAGTCAACATACTCGAAGGCCTCGTCAGTAATCTTCTTGTCCAACTCACGCCTATCTTCGTTATATTTATCTATATCTAGTGCCTTGTTTCTTGCTTGCTGCATATCTGTTGATAACATAAGCTCTACAGCTTCCTTGCCATTCATCATTCTGCCCGAAGCATTAATTCGCGGACCAATTTTAAAAGCAATATCATTTACTGATATTAATCTCTTACTCAATCCACAAATCTCTATGATGCCTCGTAATCCGTAGCTTGGATTAGAGTTGAGTTGCTTAAGTCCGTAATGCATAAGCACTCTGTTCTCACCAGTAATAGGCACTATATCGGCAGCAATGCTTACAGCTACTAAATCAAGAAGGTGATCTATTTCAGAAAACTCAAATCCATTGCGAATGCTAAATGCATGAACCAGTTTGAAACCTACACCACAGCCTGATAGCTCATTGTATGGGTAAATCGAATCGGCACGCTTTGCATCCACCACCGCCACTGCATCTGGAAGAACCTCGCCAGGCATGTGGTGATCGCAAATAATGAAATCGATACCCTTTTCTTTTGCATACGCAACTTTGTCAACTGCTTTTATACCGCAGTCGAGTGATATAATTAATTTTACATCTGTACTTAAAGCATAGTCAATTCCTTGAATTGATATGCCATAACCCTCATCTTTCCTGTCAGGAATATAATAATCAATATTATTGGTTATTTTCCTTAAAAACTTGTAAACCAACGAAACAGCCGTTGTTCCATCAACATCATAATCGCCATACACCAATATACGCTCTTTATTGCCTATTGCAGTTTCTATGCGCTTTATGGCTTTCTCCATATCAGGTAGCAAAAAAGGATCGTGTAGGTCGTCTAAACTTGGGCTTAAAAACTTTCTTGCCTCATCCACACTGGTTACACCTCTCTTTACTAGCACTTCTATAAGTACCGGGTCAATTTGTATCTCTTTCGTTAGTTCATCTATTTTATCTTTTTGGTCTGTTGTTAGGGTTAGATAATTCCATTTATAGGTCATTTATATTATTGTTTTTTTTCAATCGAAACCAGTACTAAGCTGGGAATAAGACAACCTCTCAGCACTTTATAAGGTGCCCCGTTGTCTGGCCTGGTGTTTTTGCATATACACCCTTGGCAAACTAATCTGTAAAGTTATATAAAAACTTTTAAGCAACGACGTTTTATACCTTTTATTTTTGTTAAGCTTCTACCTATAGTAACAAAAAAGGCAGATAACAATTATAATATTGTATCTGCCCTAAGCTTTTATATAAATTGTTGCTTCAGTATATCTACTATCTTATGCCATGCATTAATCTTTGCAACCACTTCGATAATAGAAATAAAATTACTGAAGCAATTGCCGACATAACAACAAATATCATGAAAAAATCATATAAGGTAGATATCTCGAAACCTATAAACATTTTTGACTTTCCTGCTTCGGGATATAGTGAGCTTAAAGAACCAGCTAACTTATTGGCCGTGGCCATAGATAGATACCAAACGCCCATCAGTAATGATGCAAATCTAGCTGGTGAAAGCTTATTTACCATTGATAAGCCTATTGGTGAAAGTGTCAATTCGCCTGTGGTATGAATAAAATACAGCCCAGTAAGCCATAGCATACTCACTTTTACTCCAGGTTCCACATTTTTAACGCCCACTGCTATTAGCAGGTATCCCAATGATAACAAAAATAGACCAATGGCTTGTTTGGTGGGCGATGCTGGTTCCATATTTTTTTGTCCTAGTCTAATCCATAAGGTAGAGAACACGGGTGCCAACAACACCACAAATATTGCATTGAACGACTGGAACCAACTTGCAGGCATTATCCATCCCAAGATGTTACGATTAGTTTGCTCTTCGGCAAAATAGGTAAGTGAAATGCCCGCTTGCTCGAATGCCGACCAGAAGAATATCACGAAAAATGCAATTATATAAATCACAAGTATCCTTTGTCTTTCGATAGATGTGAGTGAACTGTCGGAAATTACAAACCCTGGCACCACAATACATGCCGAATAGATAAGTGCTCCGATAATATCTCCATTAAACCAGTGGTGAAATAAAAAAAATAAGAAGATTCCCGCCAAAATCCATACTAATATTTTAGCTGGGCTTATTTTCTGAAGTGGCTTATTGTAATTGTTTTCGGGCTTATTGCTCTCCTCTTTCGATGCTGGAATAATTCCTATTGCAGAGCCATCAGGTGATATCAAATACTTGTTTTGCTGAGTTACATATATTACCAAACTTACAATCATGGTGAGAGCTGCTGCAAGAAAGCCCCATTTAAAATCTTCAGGTCTGCCTGTATCGCCTAAGAAGCCACATACAAGCGGTGCCATAAATGCGCCTACGTTTACCCCCATGTAAAATATTGTGTATGCCGAGTCTAACCTCTTATCACCTGGTTTGTATAATCGGCCAACGATGGATGATACATTAGGCTTGAAAAACCCATTTCCAAATATTAATCCACCTAAACCTGCATACATCAGCCACTTAGCAAGCTCGATGTTCTCGTAATTTAAAGCACTAAAGAACATTAAAAACTGACCCAACACCATCAGTAAGGCACCCCAGAAGATAGATTTGCGCATACCCCAATATCTATCAGCTATATAGCCACCAATAAGTGGTGTGAGATAAACTAGGCCAGTGTAATTGCCATATATTGCTGAGGCAAACTCCTTGTCGAGCATTAGCGCATTGATGAGATAAAGCACAAAAATGGCTCGCATTCCGTAGTAACTAAAACGTTCCGACATTCCAGTTACGAATATGAAATACAGACCTTTTGGATGTGATTGTTGTGTTGTTGACATACTTGAATTTTTAATAAACCGCAAATTTAGAACATTTTAAGCGAATGCCAACTCATAAGATCTTTCTTTTTGATTCTTATTTGTAACTTTGCGACTCATAAGAAAAAGGAGAGAAATGGAAATAGCTGCTTTAGTTTCAGGGGGAGTAGATAGTTCAGTGGTGGTTCATCAATTGAAAGAGATGGGCTACGACCCAACCCTATTTTACATCAAGATAGGAATGGAAGATGAACATGGATATATAGACTGCCCATCGGAAGAGGATATAGAACTAGTTACTTTGATTGCAAAGAAATATGGTTGTAGGTTCGAAACTGTATCCCTACACGAAGAGTATTGGGATAGTGTAGTTAAATATACTATCGATTCGGTGAAGCGAGGATTGACGCCAAATCCCGATATGATGTGCAACAAGCTTATAAAGTTTGGAACATTTGAGCAAAAATGGGGGCATCAATTTGATAAAATAGCTACGGGGCACTATGCTACCACTACCGAAATTGATGATGAGGTGTGGCTATCAACATCAAAAGATAGAGTAAAAGATCAAACATACTTTTTGGGCCAAATAGGTTACGTACAGGTTTCTAAATTGATGTTTCCGATAGGAGACCTATTGAAGTCGGAAGTTAGGCAGATTGCTATTGATAATAATTTACCCTCGGCACAGCGTAAAGATAGTCAAGGTATATGTTTCTTGGGAAAGGTAAACTATAATGATTTTATTGGTAGATATCTTGGCAAAAAGGAGGGGTTGATAGTTGAGCTTGAAACAGGAAACATACTTGGGCGTCATCAGGGTTATTGGTATCATACCATTGGACAACGGAAAGGCCTAGGATTAGGTGGTGGTCCGTGGTTTGTAATCAAAAAAGATATTGATAGAAACATAGTTTACGTGTCGAAGGGATATGAAACAAAGCATCAGTATGGTAATATTGTAAACCTACAGGGTTTCTCTTTTATTACTCGTGATGTTTGGGGAGAGTTTGACGACGAAAAGGAGATATCTTTTAAAATACGACACACACCCGAGTTTACTCATGGCCGAATTTCAAGAGTGGGAGATATGTATCGCATACATTCCGATGATCCTATTCAGGGTATTGCAGCTGGTCAGTATGGTGTGATATATGATGAGGATAATAAGCTGGTGATAGGCAGTGGTATGATTATCTAACAATAAGTGTTTGTGGTGAGTGATTGTTTTAGACCTTTTATTAATTAAATTCTGTAATGAACTTTTTTCAGGATATACAATTTGTTGATATAATCGAGTTTATCGGCACATTTGCATTTGCAGTCAGTGGAGTGAGACATGCAGCAAGCAAGAAGATTGATCTGTTTGGGGCCTTCACGATTGGCCTGTTCACTGCTATTGGTGGTGGTACTATTCGTGACTTGTTGCTCGGTGTTACTCCCTTCTGGATGACTAGTAGCGTTTATTTATGGGCTACACTATTGGCTTTGATGTTCGTTATGGTTTTCAAATCCAAGGTTGTAAAACTTCACTATACCATATTTTTATTCGATAGTATTGGCCTTGGCCTTTTTGTAGTAGTAGGTACCGAGAAGGCATTGTCGCTTGGTTTTGCACCTTGGGTAGCAGTTATAATGGGTACTATCACTGGTTCGTTTGGGGGTATGCTCCGCGACTTAATGATAATGCAGATACCTCTTATTTTTAGAAAAGAGATTTATGCCTCCGCTTGTGTGGTGGGGGGGATATTCTTCACGATAGCATACTCGATGGGTGTAAATATGGTTGTAAACGAGATTGCAACAGCACTACTTGTAATCTTGATTAGGATTTTGGCAGTGAAATATCATTGGGATTTACCTAGATTGAAAGAGACAAAATAGAAGTGATATATCTTAGGTGATTTACATAGCCTATAGCATTATATGGAAATCCTCGCTGTAAAGTGGGGATTTTTTCGTTTATATCAATCATTTTCCTAATATTGATTATCAATTCATTAAATGATTTTATACGGAACTATTGTATAAGTGACAAACTGAGAAGAGAGAGAGGATATACTTCTTTCTCTGTTTTATGATTTTGAGTGGAGCATAACGGAGCATAGCGGCATGAAGCTTTCAGTCCCCACACTTCCGTTTGGGTAAGTATATTGTGCGATTTAAACATCTCTAGTGGCACCGACTGCACTTCTACGCCCTCACTTTCGATATCCCTCACTATCACCCTCCGTTTTCTCAACTTCTCGCTCTTCGATGCATCCACAAGTAGCCTGCGCAGGGTATTGTATATCTCACGGTGCTTATCGCTGTTGTACCATTCTACCGACCATTCAATGGCTTCGATTAATCGGCCGAGGGCTTTGTATGCACTGTTGCGGATATCATTTTTCTCATTCAATGGCTTATTTTTCTGGCTAAATAGTTGAATGTTTTCAATCTGCACTTCCATATATTTATCGTTGGTTTCGAATAACTCATCAAAATATCCGAGCATGCCCAAGTTATCAATCATGTGCACTATTTCGGGGTTTTCAATCATTTGGCTACGCATGATGGTAATTATGCGCGATACCTCTCCAATAGTGCCGTTTGGAAACTTAGGGGCTACATCTCCCATCCAGTTCAAAAGCTCTTGTGCTTCCTCCCTTTCGTGTTTCGAGTAAAGCTTGGCTTTAAGCGTGTGCGTAATCAAATAGCCGCAATCTTTTCGCTCACGGTTTAGAATATCCTTTTGTTCTTGCAAATCGTGTCGTCGCGAATGCCTTTTTAGTTGCGACACATCGGCTATATGACTTCTAAAATGCTCCAAAGCCAGCTTTATAACGGAATCCTCTTGTTTGTCTAAATCAAAAAGCTCTACCGCTTTGATTGAGTCTAAAACGTGCTGTGCAAATGTGATATGGCTGGTGTTTCCTAAAAAACTTATATTAATCCTTTTCATCTCTT